>USBM01000007.1 GCA_900552885.1 uncultured Clostridium sp.
GGTAAATGTCTGCATTATCTAGTATAATATTTATATTGTGTGTAGAGAAAGATATTATAATTTGAGAGGAGAGGTGTAATGTATTCAACAACATTAACGAAGTTTATTGAAAAGCTTAATTTAGTCAATCATTTACCTGAGATTGACACCGATAAGATCCTGATTACAGACCCGGATATCAATCGTCCGGCAGTGCAGTTGTCCGGTTTCTTTGAGCATTTTGATTCAAACCGGATTCAGATCTGCGGTAATGTCGAGCATGCATATATTACAAGTATTCATGACCGGGACGAGACAGCTAAGATCTTTGATAATTTGTTTCAGTATAAGTTTCCGTGCTTAGTATTCTGTCGTGGATTGCAGCCACAGGATTTTGTGTTAGAGGCAGGAAGAAAATACGGAGTTCCGGTACTGACTTCGGATGCGACAACATCGGCATTTGTGCATGAGACGGTACGCTGGCTGCATGTGGAATTAGCACCAAGAATTTCAGTGCATGCCGTGCTGGTTGATGTATATGGTGTGGGCGTTCTCATTATGGGTGAGAGTGGGATTGGTAAATCAGAAGCAGCACTTGAGTTGATCAAGCGTGGTCATCGTCTTGTTTCCGATGATGTAGTAGAGATCAAGAAGGTGTCCGAGGAGACATTGGTAGGAACCTCACCGGATATTACGAGACATTTTATCGAGCTTCGAGGTATCGGTATTATAGATGTCAAGGCACTCTTTGGCTTTGAGTGTGTAAAGATGAGCCAGTCGATCGATCTGGTTATCAACCTGGAAGAGTGGGACA
Organism: uncultured Clostridium sp.; assembly: GCA_900552885.1. GTDB lineage: Bacteria > Bacillota > Clostridia > Lachnospirales > Lachnospiraceae > CAG-590. Next base: position 794 of record USBM01000007.1, read on the forward strand.
AGGATAATAATTATGACCGTTTGGGTCTGGAGGATCAGTATACGGAGTTTCTTGGTAACAAGGTGGTGTCGTATAATATTCCGATCCGTCCGGGTCGTAATCTGGCGATCATTGTGGAGTCGGCTGCAGTCAACCATCGTCAGAAGGAAATGGGCTATAACGCTGCGCAGGAGCTTTACAACCGCGTAACGAATAATATGAATAAGAATAAAGATTTATAAGGAGGCAATTATGAGTAAGTATGTATTTGGCGTAGATATCGGAGGAACAACGGTTAAGCTTGGTTTCTTTACTGTGGAGGGTGAGCTGTTAGATAAGTGGGAGATCACAACCCGAAAGGATGAGGGCGGACGTTTCATTTTACCGGATGTAGCAGCTTCCATCGAGGCGAAGATGGCTGAGAAAGACGTGGATAAGGCAGAGGTTGTCGGTGTTGGTATTGGTGTTCCGGGTCCGGTCAAAGATGATGGAACCGTGCTTCGTTGCGTGAACCTTGGATGGGGTGTATTCAACGTAGAGGAAGAGGTTGAGAAGTTATTGGGTCTTCCTGCTAAGGTTGGTAATGATGCGAATATGGCATCCCTTGGCGAGATGTGGCAGGGAGGCGGTAAAGGATTTTCCTCTATCGTTATGGTTACATTAGGAACCGGAGTTGGTGGCGGTATCATCATTAACGGTAAGATGTTATATGGAACGAATGGTGCCGGCGGTGAGATTGGACATATCTGTGTGAATGATGATGAGACAGAGGTATGTGGATGCGGTAAGAAAGGCTGTTTGGAGCAGTATACATCTGCAACCGGTATTACCAGAATGGCAGAACGTGCACTTAATAATACGGATCGTGCATCTAAACTTCGTAATGTGCAGTACATATCTGCAAAAGAGATCTTTGATGCGGCTAAAGAAGGGGATGATCTGGCATTGGAGTTAGTTGAGAATCACGGAAGAATTCTTGGTAAGGCATTAGCATCCGTGGCCTGTGTATGTGATCCGGAAGCTTTTGTTATCGGTGGTGGAGTATCCCGGGCAGGAGAGATCTTATTGAAGACGACTGCCAAGTATTATCAGCAATATGTATTCCATGCATGCAAGGCAACACAGTTTGTGCTTGCTACGCTTGGAAATGATGCGGGAATTTATGGTAGTGCGAAAGCAATTCTTACAAAATAATACGGAAATTGGTAAAAAAGCCGAAAGGGGAGAAGTTCTCCCCTTTTTTTTCGTTACTTCTTACATTGATTTTACAAGAATGGATAGCATATAATAAGAAAGAATGCGGATTCCTGTTTGTCAGAGGGAGAAGAATGAAGATGATCGGGAAGTCGATAAATGAATATTTTGAATGATTGGGGAATACATGAGTCAGAATTTAATCAACGAATTGTATCGAATAGTTGGACAACAGAATGTTAAGATAGAAGAACCGATGGCAAAGCATACCACGTTCCGAATCGGTGGTCCGGCACAGTATATGGTGATGCCACAGACCGTAGAGGAATTAGGTCAGGTATTAGTGTTATGCAAAGCAGAACAGGTGCCATTTTATATTGTAGGGCATGGAAGTAATCTGTTAGTAAGTGATAAAGGCATGACCGGGGTGGTCATTGTGCTAGATCAGAATTTCAGCCAGCTTTCCATTCAGGGAACCACAGTCAAAGCCATGGCAGGAGCCATGCTTGGACGGATCGGTCTGGAGGCAAGAGATGCCGGTCTTACCGGATTTGAGTTTGCGGCAGGTATTCCGGGAACCTTGGGTGGTGCCATTATGATGAATGCCGGAGCCTATGGTGGTGAGATGAAGGATATTGTACAGAGTGTGCAATTGATGGATTCCGACGGGAATCTGTCAGAACGAACCTGTGAAGAGATGGAGTTTTCGTACCGGCACAGTGCAATTGAGGGAACCGATTATGTGGTGATCGGAGCAACGCTTACATTGCAGCCGGGAGATGTTTCTGCAATCACGCAGCGGATGGAAGAATTAGCATCAGCAAGGCGTGAGAAACAGCCACTCGAATATCCGAGTGCAGGCTCAACATTTAAGCGGCCAGAAGGACATTTTGCAGGCAAACTGATCATGGATGCCGGACTGGCAGGATATCAGGTTGGCGGAGCACAGGTATCAGAGAAGCATTGTGGATTTGTGATCAATAAAGGTGGTGCAACTGCGACTGATGTGATGCGGTTGATAGAGGATGTCAGACAGAAAGTTAAGGATACATTCCAGGTGGAATTGGAGCCGGAAGTAAGACTGACAGGCGACAGATAGAGCAGGTGATACAGATGAGATTTGTGATTGTGACCGGTATGAGTGGAGCCGGTAAGAGTACAACATTAAAGACGTTGGAAGATATCGGTTATTTTTGTGTAGATAATCTTCCGATTCAGTTGATCATGCGCTTTGCGGAGATCGCATACGCCAAGGATAATGATATCAATAATGTGGCGATCGGAGTAGATATCCGGAGTGGTGTGTATTTAGAGCAGCTTTCTGAATGTTTGGAGCAGTTGAAAGCTTCTCAATATAATTATGAGATTCTTTTCTTAGATTCCAACGATGATGTCCTGATCAAACGCTATAAAGAGACAAGGCGGAATCATCCGCTTGCCAGAAATGGGCGTGTGGAAGATGGAATTAAGATAGAACGAAGCCGTATTGCATTCCTGCGCAAGGAAGCAGATTATATTATAGATACAACGAGTCTGCTGACGAGAGAGTTGAAAGCGGAATTAGATAAGATATTTATTGAGAATGCAGAATACAATAATTTTATTATTAATGTTGTATCATTTGGCTTCAAATATGGAATTCCAAGAGATGCGGATCTGGTATTTGATGTAAGATTTTTGCCGAATCCTTATTATGATCTTGAGTTGCGTCCGTTAACAGGGAATGACGAAGCAATCCAGAACTTTGTCATGCAGTTTGATGAGGCGAAGGAATTCATGAATAAGATCGTAGATCTGTTAGAGTTTCTGATCCCGAATTATATCAAAGAAGGTAAGAATGGATTAGTCGTTGCGGTAGGCTGCACCGGTGGTAAACATCGTTCCGTTACATTGGCGAATGGCATATTCAAAGAATTAGAGGCGCTTCCGTATAGTGTGCGGATCGTACACAGGGATATTGAGAAAGATGCGATTCGGAAGGGTTAAGGGGTTATGTCATTTTCAACAAAGGTAAAAGAAGAGATTGCTAAGCATGGCAATCACAGCAGACATTGTCAGATTGCAGAATTGTTAGCATTGTTGTTAGCAACAGGAGAAGTAGTGTTTGATGAGGGCTGTGTCCGGCTGGTTATGCGGCCGGAGAATGCATTGATAGGAGACAAGATCTGTCAATTGATCGAGCAGTTGTTTGATCAGGAGATTCAATATGACAGACATAGCAAATATATAGAGATTCAGAATGACAGGATGGTAGAGAAAGTACTGCAGATGGTCAAGCTCTCAGACTATGTCGATTACATGGAAGAGGACTGGCTTGACGAGGACGAGCTTTCAGGGATTGATGAGGATGAGATTGTATATGTTTCTTCAAGAGGGGTATCGTTACAGAATTGTCATTTTCCGAAACAAGTGGTACAGAAGGATTGTTGTAAGAAAGCATTTTTAAGAGGTATGTTTCTTGCTACCGGATCTGTGAATGATCCAAAGAAGGCGTATCATTTTGAAATTGTAGTTCATAACAAAGAACTTGCTGAGGCAGTACAGGAAGTGATCCGGAGCTTCGGGTTGGATGCCAAGGTTGTGAAGCGTAAGAAGTACTATGTAGTATATCTTAAAGAAGGCTCCATGATTGTAGACATTCTTAATATGATGGAAGCATATGTGAGTCTGATGGATATGGAGAATGTCCGGATTCTTAAGGATATGCGCAATGATATTAACCGGAGAGTGAATTGTGAAACTGCTAATATTAAGAAAACGGTTAATGCTGCAAGAAGACAGATCGAAGATATTGAGTATATTGAACGCACGAAGGGATTGAAATATCTGAATGATTCCCTTAGGACGTTGGCAGAGATTCGGTTAGAGGAGCCGGATGCAAATCTGTCGGAGTTGGGACAAATGTTGAATCCACCGGTATCAAAATCCGGTGTGAATCATAGATTAAGAAAAATAAGTAGTATTGCAAATACTTTGCGAGAGGATAACCAGATTTAAGGAGGAAGAAAAATGGTTAGTAAGACGATCAAGGTGAATTTAGTGGCAGATGCGGAAGCAAGACCGGTTGCGGTATTGGTGCAGAAAGCCAGTCAGTATGAGAGTAAGGTGTACATTCAGTTCGGTGGCCGCCGGATTAATGCAAAGAGCATTATGGGAATGATGAGTCTTGGATTGGCACAGGATGAAGAAGTGATTGTATCTGCGGAAGGAAATGACGAGGAGGCAGCTGTAGAGAATTTGTCGCAATATTTGAGAAATGCAGGCTGAGTACTGTTTATTTTGAAAAAGATGTGCTATAATATATTTAATTATGAGGATAGTGTGTCCTGATAAGGAGATAGGATGTAGACAGAGAACATGGAGGTTCGACAGAAAGTCAAAGGAGTGGTAGCTATGGCAGGGATGAATGGAATCTGGGGTGGTATGAACACGAATAATGTCTCATACCTGTTTGGCAGCAACCAGACAAAGAGTACAAGCAGTAATCTGTTAGGGATTGATCTAGGAGAGTATTCTTCTATTACAAGAGGGTCTTATAGTAAGCTGGTGAAAGCATATTATAAGAAGTATGGAAACCAGAAGAGTTCAACAGAGAAGCTCTCAGATAGCAAGGATTCTACGCAGACGAAGGAAAGTATTAAGAGTGAGGCTGATGATCTGTATAAGGCAGCGGATGTTTTGACTACCAAAGGAAGGGATTCACTTTTCAAGAAAGCAGATGTAAAGGACGAGAAGACCGGCACGACAACGAAGCAGTATGATACGGATAAGATCTATAAGGCAGTCAGCAGTATGGTGGATACATATAACAGTTTTGTGAAGAAGTCTGTATCCAGCAAGGATAATGCGGTATTAAGACAGGCAGTGGGCATGGTACAGTCTACTTCAGCGAACCGTTCCCTGTTAGGACAGATTGGTATTAAGGTTGGCTCAGATAATATATTAAGTATAGATGAAGAGACGTTTAAGAAAGCAGATATGTCAACGGTCAAGAGTCTGTTTAACGGATCTGATTCATATGGTGGCAGGATTCAGTCGGCGGCAGGTAAGGTATACCGGAATGTGAATAATTCTTTAGGTAATCGGAATTCGTATACGGCATCCGGTACATTAGGTAATTATTCCACAGGGAATATATTAGACCGGTTCTTATAGGAGATCGGACGCATAATCAAGTGAATATATATTTTGTTAAGAACGTCAAAGAAATTTGTCTTTGACGTTCTTATTTTTGTAAACATTGCGGACTTTCTTTGCTTGCCCTTTAATATACAGTATGATACAATGAAACTAATTGTAAATTGGTCTGAGCCGGTGGGGCGGCTGCGGTTTCATTTGCCGTTTGGACCGTGTTTGATGGGGTATCCATTTGATAGAATATAGAAGAAGTAGGTGAAAAGGAATGGGGCGTTTTTCTAATTTTCTGAATAAGATTCCATTTATACGTAAGGCTGAGACACCAGAGGTGGAACAGACGAATAACGTAGAGAAGCAGTATAATAAGGCGAAAGAACTGATTGAACATGGTATTTCGGAGGAAGCGATCAAAGCACTCAATCAGATTGCGGATATCGGAATGATGGAATCGCAGTACCAGCAGTATGGTTGTGAGGCACTTAAGATATTAGGCGAAGTATATGAGACGGGAAAGTATCAGAATATTAAGGCAAAAGTAGATCGGGAGTTAGCCGCTAAGTATTATGAAAGATATATTAAACTGGTGGAAGATGGGAACCTTTTATACAAGCTGGGTCTTTTGATGCTGGATGTTCAGAATTTTTCTAAGGCAATCAGTTATTTGGAAAAGGCAGCATCTTATAATGTGAACCAGGCATATATGCGCTTGGGCGATATTTACGAAACAGGGCTTAACCGGATTGATGAGAATGGTCAGAAGAGTGATTTTGTCATTCCGGTGGATATAGAGAAAGCAAAGTCGTGGTACCAGAAACTTGCAGATAAGGGAGATGACAAAGCGAAAGCAGCGGTGGAGCGGATTGAATACAATGCAACCCATGCGGATAGTATTGAGTTTGAAGAGAAGGATAAGATCTATTCGCAGATTTCAGAGCGGCGTAAAGCCAAAGGAGTTGAATTCCGTTATAAACCGAATGATGCGACAAAGTTACAGTATCAGTATACATACGTACACGATCAGGTAGAAGGATATATTCATAAGTTACCAAAAGACTGGGTGAAGAGTATTGATGTTGATACAGATGAAGAATATTATGCACCGAGCCATACCTATACGGATTTTGCAATCTATGTTACCTACACAACAGTTCCGAAAGAATCAGAACGTAAGATTGATGATTATTTGTATTACATGAATGAGGCGTATGATTGTGATGTGAATATTACACCATATATTACAGAGTATGCGAATGGTATTTCTGCCAGATTCTATCATAAGGAATTGGATAAAGGTATTGTAACATTCGTGTTCAAACAGAAAAACCGTTGGGCATGCTTACGTTTTGTATGCTCCACCATGGATATTATGGAACAATATAATGAGATTATATTTGAGGTGGCGAATTCCTTTGCATTTGTGATTCCGACGTTATTAAGTAATAAGAGTGCAAACCGGACAGAGATTCAGTACTACAACGAGGCATTGTATTATTACAATATGGAAGACTATGATAAGGCAATGAATAATGCAATGACTGCATTGAAGCATGGAAGTACGAAGGCAAGTTATCTGTTGATCGAGCTTTATTTTGATGAGGATAGTCCATATCGGGATATCTCGAAGACGATCAGTTATGCAAGCGAGTTGTTTGGTTCAAACAAAGATCCGGATCTGGCATTCCTGATTGGTAATATTTACGATCAACAGTTGAAGAATTACAGTGAAGCAAAGAAGTGGTATGAGAATGCGGATCGTTTGAATCATAAGCGGGTTCCATTCTATCTCGGAAGATTCTATTATTATGGATTAGTGGATGGTGGCAAGAGAGATGGAAAGAAAGCGTTAGAATATCTGAAGAAAGCATTAGAGAATGGGATCTATGAGGCAGAACCATATATCCGGGATATCGAAAGCTTAGGTGATCCGGGTGAATTGCAGGCAACGATTGATAAGTGGGAGCGTGCAGTTCAGGAAGGAATTGCAGATACGGCATTTAAAGTGGCAATGAATAAGAAGGAGCAGGTATTCTATCTTGCCAATGATGAAGAGATTGAGCAGGCATTCCTGAAAGCAATCGAGTTAGGAAGTGTACAGGCTGCATATGAGTATGGTGCTTACTGTCAGATGAAGGAGAAAGAAGAGGGCTACAATGGTCCGATCAAGAGTCTGGATTATTTCTATAAGGCATATGAGGCAGGGTATCAGGAATTCAGTAAGGAATATCTGTATCAGGTAATTGAGCATAAGATCTCGCAGGGTGTATCCGGAGAAGAACGCCTGAAGCTATATTATGATGTGGCAATGAAGGGATCTATCCCTGCTGTTAAAAATGTATTAGAGAGTGTTCAGGTATTAGATGATTCTATTCGTACATTGTATGAGAACCTCAAAGAGGTTGTTAAGGCAGGCGATGTAGATGCACTGAGTGCTATGCATTTGATCGAGGAGAAGTTCAAGGAACTACTGAATCCGGTTGAGAATAGTTCTTCAAAGGTAATTCAGAATAAGTTCTTCCGTTTGCAGGTGCCTAGAAGCTGTACAGCGGTGATCAATGACGAGGGTGGAACCATTCGTTTTGCCGATTCGGCGGTAGAATTTGCAGTAGCAGAGATGCCGGTGCGTGTAGATACGGAAGAGGAATATAACAAGGTATTTAATCTTATTTATAAGGAGTACGCAGGGGAAGAGAATTCAGAGATCTTAGTAGCGAACTCCAGAATGGTTGGTTCCGGGATGCTGACTCGTAAAGCGGGTAATAATAAGTATAGTATTTTGCTGATCAGTTCTAAGAACCAGTATCTGTTCAAGTTAAGTTCGATTGATCGAAGAGAGTTAATGCGTTTTAAGGAGCAGGCATTGGAGATTGCACTTACATTGGTAGAGTCCGGTGAGATCTATGTGGCTACCGGTGATAAGGCGAATAAGCATATTGGACTTACTTTGTTAATGTCCGGTAACAGTGATAATAGTATGTTGTCGATCAGCAAGGATGACGACGATGATGGTCTGGTATTTGTATAATCCAGAGGTGCGATTTAGTAAGGAGTGAAAGAGGGGTATCGTGTGTGCCCCTCTTTCTTTGGCAAAGCAGATATGATAACGGTTTTGATCGATACGGCAAGCAAAGTGCCAATTTATGAACAAATCTATATATACATCCGGGAAGAGATCCGTAACGGCAACATTGTCTGTGGCACGAAACTGCCATCAAGCCGAGGGCTGGCGAATTATCTGGAAGTTAGCCGGAATACGATTGATATGGCATATGGACAATTACAGTCAGAGGGGTATATCGAGTCCTTTCCGAAGAAAGGATACTTTGTATGTGCCTTAGAGAATCTATATGATGATGGTCGTTCTGCTATGGATAACAAGGGCCATTTGAAGGAATCTCCGATACAAAGATTCTCGCATGATAAGACACGGGAAAAAGATGAATTTCTTGTGGATTTTTCACTAAGTGGTGTGGATATGGATTATTTTCCATATAGCAAATGGCGCAAGTTAACAAAGGAATGCTTGATTGATGATAATAAGGAATTGTTTTTGTCAGGAGAACATCAGGGCGATCTGAAACTGCGTCAGGCAGTTCAGATGTATCTGCATCAGGCAAGAGGGGTAAAGTGCAATGTAGACCAGATTGTAATAGGAGCAGGTAGCGATTATATGCTACTTTTGTTAAGTCGGATTATGGCGGGACAGAAGACGGTTGCTATGGAGAATCCGACTTACAAGCAGGCATATACAATATTTGAGAGTGTGGGATATTCGGTTGTGCCAATCTCTATGGATGAACAGGGAATGCAGGTTGATGAATTACGGAAAAGTCAGGCACAGATTGCTTATGTGACACCCTCGCATCAATTTCCGTTAGGGACAATTATGTCAGCAAACCGCAAACGACAACTGCTTGCATGGGCATCAGGAGAAGAGGGGCGTTATATTATTGAAGATGATTATGACAGTGAGTTTCGCTATTCCGGCAAACCGATTCCGGCACTGCAAAGCCAGGATCCGTTTGAAAAAGTAATCTATGTGGGAACGCTGTCAAAGGTAATTGCACCGGCAATCCGTTTAAGTTATATGGTATTGCCACAATCTTTGTTGCAGGCATACTATGAGCATGCGGAATTCTATTTTTCTACGGTATCCCGGATCGATCAACAGGTGATCGGACAATTTTTCTTAGAAGGACATTTTGAGAGACATTTGAACCGGATGCGTAAGGTATACCGGATGAAGCATGATTGTCTGGTACAGGAATTAAAGAATGCAGGATTCGGAGCACAGATTGAAGGAGAAAGTGCCGGCCTGCATCTGTTGTTAGGATTTGGGACAAGAAGACCGGATGCAGGGGATGTGGAACGCAGACTTGTTAAGGCAGCAGCCGGGCAGCAGGTGAAAGTGTATGCGTTAGGAGAGTATTACATTACAGAAGAAGAACGGGTGCCTACAATATTGCTTGGGTTTGCCCGCTTGAAGGAAAAAGAGATCATAGATGGTGTTGCATGGCTTACAGAGGCATGGAAAGAACAGGAGGGCTTGATATGTACCGAATAATAATGAATGATCTGATGGAATGGTATGAGAAAGCACAAGATAAGGTATTGGTATTAAAGGGAGCAAAAGGGGTTGGAAAGACATGGACCATGATTGATTTTGGTCAGGGGTTTTTCAAACATTTAGTTTATGTGAATTTAGAAAAAGATGAAGATGCCTGGTTTCTTTTCAAACAGGGCAGCCGGGTGAAAGCAGATAAAATGGTCGGTGCCCTGGCTTTGTATTGCAGTCAGAATTACGAAGAGGGGAATACGATGTTTGTATTTGATGAACCTCAGCATTACCCGAAGGCAATCGAAGCAATCATGAGTTTGAAACGTCAGAAACCAGATCTGCCGGTCTGTATTATTTCATCTACGGTAGGAAGTATTATGCATGAGGCGGAGTATCAGGAAGAATGGTATTCGTTGACGTTGTATCCGATGACGTTTGAGGAATTTCTGACGGCCAATAAGGCACAGGATCTGTGCAAGCACATAGAGAATCAGAAGATAGAGCCGGTGGAAGAAGATGTGATCGAGCAGATTACGGAATATTTGAAATTATTCTACATTGTAGGCGGCATGCCAATCGTGGTACTGGATTATGTGAAGAATAAAGATCTTGACCGGGTGGATGCGATCCTGCAGGCATTGCTTCAGCGGACTAAAGTGTATATAGATCAGGAAGTACCAAAATCATATGCTTTGAAGGTAGACAGGATCTGGAAGAGCATTCCGGTACAGATGGAGAAGGATAACCGCAAATTCATGTATCAGTATGTGGATGAGAAGGCACGGGCGAGAGAATATGAGAAGTCTGTGGACTGGCTTGTAGACACCGGACTCGTCCGAAAGGTAAATCGAATTAAAGAAGGAATTGCACCATTAGCGTTACAGGTGGATGACAAGTCGTTTGAGCTGTATCATTTGGATCATGGTTTGCTGCGTGTGATGTGTGGTGTCAGTTATAAGCAGGTGCAGTTAGGTAATAAATTGATGGAAGATGTAAATGGTGCCCTGTTGGAGCAGTTAGTACTTTCGGAGCTTACGATGAATCATACCGTTGACCGGTTATATTTCTGGATTTCCGGTGCAACAGCAAGGGTAGACTTTGTCTTTGAGGATGATGGTGAAGTTGTTCCGGTGGATGTACAGTCACGGATTCGTAGAAAAGCACAGAGCATGAAAGTCTTCAATGCAAAGTATAAGAACCATATGGCAATCCGTATCTCACTGGATGAATTGGGATTTTCGAAAGGAATCCTTAATATTCCGCTATATGGACTTTACAACTTCTAAGGGGTAATTAATATGAACTGGTGGAATCACTTAAAAACGATCAATCATCATAAATGGCTTGTCATGAAGAGCTGTTTCCGGCTCGGTATGTACAAGCAGGGATTATTGCATGATCTGTCAAAATACAGTCCAACTGAGTTTTTGGTTGGTGTCAAATATTATCAGGGTAACCGGAGTCCGAATAATGCAGAGAGGGAGGACAAGGGATATACGTCTGCATGGCTGCATCATAAGGGGAGAAATAAGCATCACTTGGAGTATTGGTTAGATTATGATCTGGTGAATGGTGGTATTACCGGAATGAAGATGCCGGTCAAGTATGTCGTGGAGATGTTCTGTGACCGGGTAGCGGCAAGCAAGAATTATAATAAGGACAGCTATACGAATCGTATGCCGCTTGAATATTATAAGAAAGGGAAGGCAAGGGCATTACTGCATCCGGAATCGGCAGCATTGTTAGAGAAACTTCTTACCATGTTAGCGGAACAGGGAGAGGACGCAACATTTGATTATATCAAACGGGAGATATTGACGAAAGAAGTCAGGAGAGAGAAGATATGAGTTTTACACATTTACATGTGCATACAGAATATAGTTTGTTAGATGGGGCATCTAAGATTCCAGAGCTGGTGCATCAGGCAAAGGAATTGGGGATGGATAGCATTGCGATTACAGATCATGGAGTTATGTATGGCGTGATTGATTTCTACCGGGCAGCGAAGAAAGAGGGAATCAAACCGATCATTGGCTGTGAGGTATATGTGGCACCGGGGTCACGTTTTGACCGGGAATTGGGCAAGAATGAGAACCGTTATTATCATCTTGTATTATTAGCAGAAAATGATACCGGCTATCATAATCTGATGAAGATCGTGTCACGTGGTTTTACGGAAGGTTACTATTACAAACCACGTGTAGATCGGGAGGTACTTAAAGAGTTTCATGAAGGTGTGATTGCCTTATCTGCATGCTTAGCAGGCGAAGTGGCAACTTATCTGCGGCAGGGATTTTATGAAGAAGCGAAGAAAGCGGCATTGGAGCATCTTGCAATCTTTGGCGAGAGTAACTATTTTCTGGAGTTGCAGGATCATGGAATACCGGATCAGCAGACGGTCAATCAGGGATTGTTGCGGATCTCACAAGAGACGGGGATTCCGTTAGTAGCGACCAATGATATTCATTACGTTAAGAAAGAGGATGCAGAAGCACATGATATTCTTCTGTGCATACAGACGGCAAAGAAGGTATCAGACCCGGATCGTATGCGTTATGATGGCGGGCAGTATTACTTGAAATCAGAACAGGAGATGGCACAACTATTTCCTTATGCGAAACAGGCATTGGAGAATACCGGTAAGATTGCGGAGCGTTGTAATGTAGAGATTGTATTTGGCGAACAGAAGGTGCCAAAGTATGAAGTGCCAGAGGGCTTTACATCATATAGTTATCTGAAAGCGTTGTGTGAGGAAGGTTTACATAAGAGGTATGATCCCGTAACAGAGGAGTTACAGGCACGGTTAGACTATGAGTTGTCTACGATTGAGAAGATGGGTTATGTCGATTATTTCCTGATTGTATGGGATTTTATCAAATATGCAAAGGATCATGGCATTGCAGTAGGGCCGGGACGTGGTTCGGCAGCCGGATCAATCGTAAGTTATTGTTTAGAGATCACGAATATTGATCCAATTCGATTTAATCTGTTGTTCGAGCGTTTTCTGAATCCCGAACGTGTAACCATGCCCGATATTGACGTGGACTTTTGCTATGAAAGACGGCAGGAAGTTATTGATTATGTTGTACGCAAGTATGGCAAGGAGAAAGTGGTTCAGATCGTAACCTTTGGAACGATGGCGGCAAGAATGGTGATCCGTGATGTTGGGAGGGCATTGGATATGCCATATGCAGCGGTTGACCGGATTGCCAAAATGATTCCGATGGGACAGAATGGACATAATCCAACGATCAGAGAATCCCTTTCTATTTCAGCAGATCTTAAGAAAGCATATGAAGAAGAAACGGATGTGAAGTATCTTCTTGATATGTCACAGAAGTTAGAGGGACTTCCAAGACATGCGTCTATGCATGCAGCGGGTGTTGTAATTGGTCAGAAAGCGATTGACGAATTTGTTCCGCTTTCCCGTGGCTCGGAGGATGCGATCACAACACAGTTTACGATGACCACGATCGAGGAATTAGGACTACTTAAGATGGACTTCTTGGGATTGCGTACCCTTACGGTTATTCAGGATGCGGTTCGCAATATTAAGCAGAGCAAAGGAATTGACATTGATATTGATCATTTGAATATGGAGGATCCGGAAGTCTATGATCTGTTATGTACCGGTCAGACAGATGGTATTTTCCAGTTAGAAAGTAATGGGATGAAGAGCTTCATGAAGGAATTGAGGCCTCGGAATATTGAGGATATCATTGCGGGTATCTCGTTGTATCGTCCGGGTCCTATGGACTTTATTCCGCTATATATTAAAGGTAAGGAGCATCCTGAGACGATCACCTATGACTGCCCGCAGTTAGAGAAGATTCTGTCACCGACGTATGGTTGTATTGTATATCAGGAGCAGGTTATGCAGATTGTTATGGAGCTTGCCGGATATACACTTGGTCGAAGTGATCTGGTTCGCCGGGCAATGTCGAAGAAAAAGGGCGACGTTATGCAACGGGAGCGTCAGAACTTTGTTTACGGCAATGAGGCGGAGAATGTTCCGGGTTGTATCAGCAGGGGGATTGATGAGAAGACAGCTAATAAGATCTTTGATGAGATGATCGATTTTGCAAAGTATGCATTTAACAAGTCACATGCCGCAGCCTATGCCGTGGTAGCTTACCAGACCGCATATCTGAAATGTCATTATCCGGAAGAATTTATGGCGGCATTGATCACCTCTGTACTTGATCGTACGGATAAGGTGTCAGAATATATTGCACATTGCCGCCGGTTAGGGATTTCTATCCTGCCACCGGATATCAATGAGGGCTATAGCCAGTTTTCCGTATCGGATAATGCGATCCGTTATAGTCTGTCAGCGCTGAAAAGTGTGGGAAGACCTGTGATCGATGCGATTGTCGAAGAGCGGGAATTACACGGCAAATTCAAGGATCTGAAAGATTTTATCAGCCGCCTGTCGAACAAAGAAGTGAATAAGCGAACAATTGAAAGCTTCATCAAATCCGGGGCGTTAGACAGTTTTCCTGCAAACCGCCGGCAAATGATGATGATCTATGTGCAATTGATCGATCAGGTGAATCAGGAGAAGAAGAGCGCAATGACCGGGCAGATGTCCCTGTTGGATTTCTTGGGCGAAGAGGAGAAGAAGGATTTTGATGTCAAATATCCAAATGTGCCGGAGTATGATAAGGAAGAGCTGTTAGCCTATGAGAAAGAGGTATTAGGAATCTATGTCAGCGGTCATCCATTAGAGGATTATCAGGAGCTGATGGATTCGAATATCAGTGCAACAACACATGATTTTATTGCAGATCCGGATACAGGTGAGACGATTGCCAAAGATCAGATCTTATACACGATTGGTGGTATGGTCGCTAGTAAGACTGTGAAGATGACAAAGAGCAATCAGAATATGGCATTTATTACTTTGGAAGATCTGTTAGGTTCAATTGAGGTTGTGGTATTCCCGAAGAAATACGAACAGTACCGGCAGATTTTAGAACCGGATTCCAAGATCTTTGTGTATGGTCGTGCATCCATCAGTGAGGATGAGGGAAAATTATTATTAGAACGGGCCGTGTCCTTTGAAGAGATTCCAAAGCATGTCTATGTGCAATGCCTGAACAAGGAGGATTACAACACAAAGGAGCAGGGAATCTATGAGATCATAGATAAGTATCCGGGAGATAGTCCGGTCACGATCTGTTTGAAAGAGGAACACCAGAGCAAGAAACTTGGCAGACAGTTTTCGCTGCGGGCAGATGGAGCAGCAATCGAAGAATTGAAGCACCTGCTTGGTGAGGGCAAGGTGTTATGCCGCCAGGAGAAATGGAATACAGGACGATAAGGAGAAGGGGTATGAAGAGAAGAAGTATTGTATGTATATTGTTGTTATGTATGTTATGGGGAATGCCGGTATCGGCAAGAAATCAGAATACGATCATATTGCCGACAGATGTAACGCAGGCAAGAGAAGGCTGCGTGCTGGTTGGTCTGGAGGGATCCTATGCGGCAGATGTGACAGAGGCGGTCAATCGGATCAATGAGATTCGGTTAGAGGCCTGCCAAAATGGATATCCGAATCCAAATAAGAAAGATAGTGCGCTTACAATGGCAGATTATACACCGGTGCAGTGGTCTTCGGATCTTGAGTATATTGCGAGAATCCGTGCAGCGGAAGCTGCGATAATGAATGCGCATAGCCGTCCGAATGGAGTAGGATATTCTCAGGTGAGTAGTCCCAATAGAGTGATAACTACAGGAGAAGTATTGGCATGGCAATCCTGGACTGGTACATTGGTGGATGCTATTGATAAGTGGTATGGAGAGAAGAATACCTGGGTAAGTGGGGGAACAGGTGTGACTGGACATTATACAGCTATGATTAACCCGGATGTGCATTATGCCGGAGTTGCAACATTTAATTCGAGTTATAGTGATTGGTATAGCTCTTCTGCGGGGAAATTCTCTTCAATGGAAGGCTTAGATACGACTGCAGGAACAGCGATTGATAACTGTATTCAGATAGTAGAAGTACAGCAGAGTCATCTGTCTGCACCTTATATTACAGAAGCTATCGTATATAACGAAGATCAGGATGAGGACTGGTTTGATGATGGAGAAACAGAGTCTTCTGTGATCAGAGAGGGAGATCATAAGAAATATGAATTCATGATGGATGTAGCCTATGATTCCAATAAGGCCAAGGTCCATGTGATGGATCCGGTTTCATGGTCCACATCGGATCCATCGGTTGCAACGGTGGATACATATGGAGAGGTTCAGTATGTCGGACCGGGAACGGTTACAATTAGTGCCACTTCATCAACAGGAGCAACGGCTTCCATTACATGTTCGGTATCTGCGAAGGTTAAGGAGACGAAATTCAAATCGCTCAAAGCAGGTAAGAAACAGTTAAAGCTCAAATGGAAAAAGGTAAAAGGAAATGGATACCAGATTGAGTATGGATTAGATCCTGATTTTGAAAAGAAAACAAAAAGGAAGCGGATAAAGAAGGCGGCTAAGACATCCATAGTGATAAAAGGATTGAAATCAAACAAATATTATTATGTAAGAATTCGGGCAGCGAAGAAGGTGAAAGGTATCACTTATTATTCAGATTGGTCAGATTTCCGATATAAGTGGGTAAGATAGTGAGGAGATAGATAGTACCATGATTACAAGTACATCCAATGATAGAATTAAGAAAATAGCTAAATATAAAAAGTCGGCGAAAGAACGTAGAAAACAGAAGGTATTTCTGGTAGAAGGAATCCGGATGTTTATTGAGATTCCGCAAGAGCTTTGTGTGGAAACGTATATGACGGAGGATTTTCTTACGGCTAATCGAAGTGTGATACCTGCATATCTATTGACAGAAGTAGAACTTGTGGCACCGCATGTCATGGAAGCAATTACCGATACGAAGACACCGCAGGGTGTGGTCAGTGTAGTGAAACAGAAGAACTGGTCATTAGACGAGGTCTGTACTGCAGGCACGGATCATGCCCCACTGATCCTTGCTTTGGAGAATCTTCAAGATCCTGGCAATCTGGGAACGATCATGCGGACGGCAGAAGGTGCGGGGGTAACCGGCATTGTGATGAGCAGGGACACGGTGGATATCTATAATCCTAAGGTAGTGCGAGCTACAATGGGGTCAATTTTCCGGGTTCCGTTTTGTTATGTCGAGAATCTGACTGACTGGATCACCTCAATGAATGCCGAGGCGGTAGGAACCTATAGTGCACATTTACAAGGAACAAGCTTTTACGACTTTGACTATCAGAAACCGACAATATTTTGCATTGGGAATGAAGGAAATGGTCTGACAGATGTGCTGTCTCAGACAACGAAACACAAGATTAAGATTCCGATGATGGGAAAAGTAGAGTCGTTAAATGCCGCAACTGCGGCAACTGTACTGATGTACGAAGCAATGCGACAAAGAAATTCCTGATACCGACAAAACTAGTCCTTTTTAGAAGAAAAATACCCGTTCTATAAATCGACTTTCTGTACTAATATATAGTACATGATAAATGTTTTTTTGATGATTTGACACAATATATGGTGTTTGACATTTATTATGCGAACAAGAATTATAAGGTACATGGAAGGAGAAAGAACATGACAGAAAAGACATTAAGTAACAATCAGGCAGTGGTAGCGGGGGAGATCATTTCCGATTTTTCATTCAGCCATGAAATATTTGGGGAGGGATTCTATATGGTGGATCTTTTAGTGAACCGCTTAAGTGACGCGACAGATGTAATTCCGCTAATGGTTTCCGACCGCTTGATCGATGTCAGCCAGTCTCATATCGGCGAACATATTGAGGCAAAAGGACAGTTTCGTTCCTACAATAAACATGAGGAGACGAAGAACCGGCTGATCTTATCACTGTTTGTCAGAGAACTCAATGTATTAGATGACAATGAGGAAATGCAGCATCCAAACCAGATCTATCTTGATGGATATATCTGTAAGACACCGATCTACCGGATGACACCGCTTGGCAGAGAGATTGCAGATGTGTTGCTTGCGGTGAATCGGGCATATGGTAAATCAGATTATATTCCATGTATTTGCTGGGGAAGAAATGCAAGGTTTGCCGGAAAGTTAGAGGTTGGTGAACATGTTGCTATCTGGGGACGGATCCAGAGCCGTGAATATCAGAAGAAATTAGAGAATGATGAGGTGATCAACCGCATCGCATATGAGGTGTCGGTTAGTAAGATGGAATGTCTGGAATGATTTCATTTGAAAAGGATTGCTTTTTATGGAAGAATATGCTAGGATAATCGTATTTCTGGGGTATCTTTCAAATAGAGGTTACATAGAAAGAGAAAGCCTTAGAATAGCATCTATGGATGCAGCAACATATATATGAGGTGGAAAGATATGGAAAATGTACATATTATTTACGGTGCCGGTTATGGTAAGACAGCAGCAGCCATGGGACTTGCAGTGAAAGCAGCGGGTGCGGGACAGACCGTGACAATTGTGCAATTTTTAAAAGGAAGCGATGCGGATTACAGCATCTTAAGCCAGTTTGAGGAGATTCAGTTCTTTACTTTTGAGAACAGTGAGAAACCGTACGGACAACTGACTTTTGAAGAACAGGAAGAACAGCGTGCGAAAGCTAAGAATAGTTTTCATTACGCGAAGAAGGTGATAGATACCGGAAGCGCAGATGTAGTGATTTTAGATGAAGTGTTAGGGTTGATGGATTACAATATCTTCTGTACGGAAGATTTCGAGGAACTACTGTCTGTAGACAGTGATGTGAAAGTGATATTAACAGGACGGTGTTGTCCTGATGCAATTAAGAGAAAGGCTTCAATGTTATCACATATTGAAGCGAATTAGAAGAAGAGAGTATTGTGGCAGAAAAGAAACGTATCTATATTCGCACAATACTCTTATTTTTTTATAGGAAAGCTCGTCCTATAAAGAAAAAAATATTTATTTAAAAAGTTAACAATGCTCGTTAGGATGCAATTGGGAAGAGACAGATATTTTTGATGAAACATTAAAATCAACATTTGTTGGATATTCAGGTTAGGGGAAAATGAGGTGACTGGCATAGCAATGATAGGGTGTTGACAGTATATTTATATAGTGTTATGATTACATCGATAACGTGATAAGGACGTAACGTCGATGTGTAGAGGTGCATGTGTCAAGAGTAACAGTTCCGACAGATAAGGCTGAGGGAAGAACTGGGAAAGGGGCTCATGCCGAAGAGAATGATTCCCTTTATGGATCATTTGTCTGGATGTGCAGTTAAGAGCTGTATGTCTGTCACCGATAGAGGATTTCGAATGAGCAGAAATCAGGTGGAGTGCTACGGAAAGAAGAAGGAATACGCTTCGTTGGCACTGCTGGCGGAGCGTTTGTTTACATTATAATATTATTTGGAATCAAAAGATTTTGATACCGACAGCATCAATCATTTATATGCAAGAAAAGGAGAAGAGAGTATGTCAATTTTTACAGGATCAGCAGTTGCATTAGTAACACCATTTAAGGAAGATGGGGCAGTAGATTTCGAGCAATTGAAGGCATTAGTAGAGTATCATGTAGCCAATAAAACGGATGCGATTGTCATCTGTGGAACAACCGGTGAGGCTTCTACTATGACGGAAGAAGAACACATGGAAGTAATTGCAAAGTGTGTAGAGTATGTGGCAAAGAGAATTCCTGTTATTGCAGGAACCGGATCTAATTGTACAGAAACAGCAATTAAATTATCTAAGGAAGCACAGGAAGTGGGAGCAGATGCCCTTTTGGTTGTAACACCATACTATAATAAGGCAACACAGGGTGGTCTGATCAAGCATTATACAGCCATTGCCAATGCGGTCGATCTTCCGATTATTATGTATAATGTACCGGGTAGAACCGGATGTAATATTCAGCCGGCAACTGCAGTAACTCTTGCCAAGAATGTGGAGAATATTGTAGCGATCAAAGAGGCTTCCGGCAACATTTCGCAGGTTGTGAAGTTGGCACAGCTGGCGAATGGATGTATTGATATTTATTCAGGTAATGACGATCAGGTAGTACCGTTACTTTCTTTAGGTGGTAAAGGTGTGATCTCTGTAACTGCGAATATTATTCCGGAAGACACACACGATATGGTTCAGAAGTATTTGGACGGTGATGTAGCAGGATCTCTTGCATTGCAGTTGAAGGCGATCGATCTTTGTGATGCGATGTTCTGTGAAGTGAATCCAATTCCGGTTAAGAAGGCCGTTGATCTTGCCGGTCTTTGCAACGGATATGTGAGAATGCCAATGACAGAGGCTGAACCGGCTAGTGTGGAGAAAATCAAGAAAGCAATGAGTGAGTATGGAATTAAGATTGCAAATGAATAATACCCTTGCACAGCGTAAGTGAGGACGGACGCGCATGTTTTAGGTTGTGAACCCGGCTTTGGGTGGTGTCATGTTGCCGCAGGCACACTTGCGTTACGACTCGCACGCAGCAGACACTAATACTCCTTATAATAAGCGAACTCACGTAAAAGAAGATATGGATTCTTGAATGTATATATGCGTTATACGAATACATTCTTAATCCATATCTTCTTTTGGTTCGTTCTGCTTATTACTACGTCGCAAAGTGCTGGCGTGCTCCACGTACCTGCTTGCAATCATGACAGACC
>USBM01000008.1 GCA_900552885.1 uncultured Clostridium sp.
TTTTCCCTTCTTCCGAAAAGACGTCACTTACAAATGAGTTGTTTGACCATCTAATGTCTTCTCGATCCGAATGGACGCATCCACTGTCATATAGAAAGAATCGGTAAGAGCAAACTGTAATGTGACAGAATCTCCGTTCATCGATCCACTCTCCACACCGGATATTGCCAGCTTCGGTGCTGTCTTATCTACCACGAACCGAAGAGTATTTGACCTTGTGCGATTTCCTGCACCGTCTGTCGTAACAGCATAGACCTGATATCGTCCTTCCTTTCCAAATCGTCTTATGCACCAATCCTCATACTTCCGCATAGTAAATGGTGTATACTTTTCTGTATATGTCTTACCATCTATCGTCCTCGTCACATAATATTCCGTCTTTGTGTTCTTAAAAGATACATCCTGCACCTCTGCCCGGATCGTCTGTGTCTTATTGTAATGCGTGCCATTCTGTACACCGGAAAGCCGGATTGCAGGAGCATCTTTATCAATATATACCCGCCTCGACGCTTCACTTTCTGTTCCATTATTATTCATAACCCGAATATCAACCGTATAACCGGACACTTTATCTGCCGTCTTCGTTGCAGTCAGATCATAAGTATATTCTTTGACAAACTCGGTAAATTCTACCTTTTTAACTTCTTTTCCATCAACTGAATACGTTACTTCTTTGAGACCTGACTTATTATCTGCAACCTTTGTATGAAATGTCACATCACGGCTTTGCCATTTCGTATAATCCAGATCACAATCCATAACTATCTCCGGTTTGTCCGTATTCTGTATCAACCGGATCGTCTGTGCATCAGACTCATTGCGTATCCGGTCATTCGCCCATAAAGTGATCACTCCATCATATTCCGTCATCATCACGTCAGAAGGCACATACACATAATAATATCCCTGTTCTCCTTTTCTTGCCATGTAAAGCGGTGCCGCCGCCATCCGGTCTTTTGCTTCCCCAAGGGTAACATAGACATACGAATCTTCTACGCCAACCACCCGGTCAGTCACCCGGAACTTCACCCGGATCATCTGATTACTAAAAATAATCCCATACTTTGGTGCAAGTAAACCATACACATCGGAATAACTGATATCTGAGATAACCGGCGCCGTATGATCAATCGAAAATGTAATCGTCTGAACGGCTCCCACATTTCCTGCCTTATCCACACCTTCTAACGTAATCTCATAATTACCTTCCGTAGTGTATGTAGAAGTCTTAGTTGTCGTATAATCCTGCTGCCTGTCTGCCTCATATCCTGTCTTGATCCAATCTGCTGCATTCTGTTCCACCAAAACCTCATTTGTCCCCGCAAGATCCGTTCTTCGGACCGTTACTTTATATTGGTCAAAATCATGATTCTTGTCAACCGCCTGATACGTCAAAGTGACAGGACTCTTCGTCATCTTTCCCGGCTCGATCCCAAGAATTTCCAACTTAGGTCTGGTCTTATCTACCACTATGTTCCGGTTCACCTGTTCCGCCGGATTACCTGCTTTGTCCGCTCCGTTCAATGCAACCCGGTATCTGCCCTCTACCGTGTAGGCTGTCCTGGTAACAAATATATACGGAGATGTTGTTAACGCATACTGCTCCTGTTGAACCGTCTTTCCTTCTAAAACCCCATTCACTCGAACATAACCATCCGCAGTCGGAAAATGATCCGTCACCGTAACAGCTAACCGTCCATCCTCATTGACATAATAAGTTCCATCCGGATTCACCGCCTGTTCGATTGCACTGTCTCCTTTGATCACCTTTGCCTCGATGATCATCGGCGGCTCTTTATCTATCGCAAACTTCACGGTATTCGATGTCGTCTTATTGCCTGCCCCATCCGTTGTGACCGCATATATCTCATAGTATCCTTCCTGTGAGAACGTCTTTTTATCTGAATCTATATACTGACCCGATACAAAATCCTCCCAGACACCGGTTCTGTTCTGTCCGTCATATCGACATGTCACATAGTACTTTGTGGTTGTCCGCTTTTTTTGATCCGCAGGAGCAGGTGCTGCTTTATACGAAATATCCTTAACCTTAGCCGTGATCGTCTGGTCGGAACTATAATGTGCCCCATCCGTTATTCCAGAAAGCTCTACTTCCGGTACTTCTTTGTCCACATAGACCTTTTTCCGCATCGTTTTTGAAATTCCACAATTATTGGTCGTCTCAACCTGCAATACATATCCGTCCACACTCTGTACCGTTTCTTTTGCTGTCAGATCATACACATATCTCGGGACAAATTCCGATATCAGCCCTGCCTCACGCTGCTGCTCAAAATCAACTTCTTTGACAACCGTCTTTGTTTCCACACCATTTATATTCTCAATCTTAGAGTATGTAATCTTGCTGATTCCACATTTTTCATCCGCAACAACAGTGTGATATGTTACATCCCGGTTCGTCCAAATACCGTCATTATCTGTCGTACACTCCATCGTAATATTCGAGGCATTTGTGTTATATATAGTGCGCTTCGACTCCAAAGTACGTTCATTGCGTAACTTATCATACGCCCAGATGGTAATCGTATTATCAAAATAATCAACATCTTCTAATGGCAATAATACAGCATATGTTCCATTCTGAAGGTCCATCGTATTATAAACCGTGGTAGCAGCAGTACGATCATCCTTCTTTCCAATCGTTACTACTACAGCCCCCTCATCTGCCAGCCCGGCCACCTGATCTTTTACAGAAAAAGTCACCCTGATCGCATATTGGTTGAATATGATCCCATACTTCGGTCCGATCAGATTGCCACCGCCGGTATACTCGACATCTTCGATCAGTGGTGCCGTACGGTCAATAGAAAACGATATCGTCTGCTTATCTGCAACATTTCCCGCTTTATCCATTCCCTCAAACGTAATCTCGTATGTTCCTTCCTCAGAATACACAGACTCCATGAAAGAGATATAATTCTTCTGACTGTTTCTGTTATAGCCCGATCTTTCCCACTTAGAAGCGTCCTGTTCTATTTTCGTTTCGTTCACTCCGTCCAGCGTGGTTCGATGCACTGTTACTTTGTAAGCACCAAAATCATGATTCTTATCTGACGATTCATATCTCAGCCGTACAGATTTCGTTGTCATCTCTGCATTGCCGATCCCCGTAATTGACAGCTTCGGTCCGGTCTTATCCACAACCACCGCTTTCGTAACCCCGGTTGCCACATTACCTGCCTTATCCTGTCCTCCGACTGTTAATACATAACGGCCTTCTGTCGCATACGTCTCCGACAAAAAAGCCAACGGCGAAACATCAAGTACATGCTTTTCCTCCGGAATTGCATCTCCGTCCAGTTTTCCCTGTATCCCGATAAAGGCATCCGATGTCGGGAAATGATCGGTTGCATTGATCTGCAATTGTGCCTCCCCCTTCAGATAATAATTACCATCCGGATCCATGCTCTGTTCCTGCCCGGAATCCTTTCCGATCACATTGACTGAAGAAATCTCCGGTGCATGTTTATCAATCGTGAAGGAAATGGTTCCCTGCTCCGGCACACGCGTTACATTGCCTGCACCATCTGTTGTGACCACATATAATGTATAGTCACCTTCCTCTGACAACACCTTTTCTCCCGAAGCATCATACCGGTCTGATACAAGATCCTCCCATGCAATGTTCTTCCTCTGTCCATCGCATACACATGTCACATAATACTTCGTAGTCGTTCTCTTACCCTGAATATCCTGATAAGAAATATCTTTCACCCTTGTAGTTATTCTCAGATCCCCTTTGTAATGACTTCCATCCGTCACACCGGAAAGTTCTGTAACCGGTGCCTCTTTATCTATATATATCTGTTTTGTCACTGTCGTTGTTGTGCCACAGTTGTTCGTCACCTCAAATTGCAGCGTATATCCATCTGCTGACCGGACTGAATCCGAAATGTCTAACGAGATCGTATCATCCCCTGTCTGATACGTCGTATATTCTTTCCGGAATATCTCTTTTCCCGGCTGCACCACTCCGTCAACCGTCTCTAATTTCGTACAGATCACCGATTGCAGACCGCAATTGGTATCGGATACGCTCACCTGATAGTTTACATCTGTGTTCGTCCACACTCCATCATTCCCGGTTGTACACCTTACGCTAAGTGCTGCCGGATCTGTATTGTATATCGTCCGTAATGACTCTTCACTTTTAATATTGCCTGCCTTATCATATGCCCATACTGTGATCTTATTATCAAACGAAGCAAGTGTTTCCAACGGAATATTCACATAATACACTCCCGTTCCGGGACCTTGCTTTGCTCCATAGAATGTTCCGCCCATTGCGTCTGCAGCCGTTCCAATCGATACTTTTACCGGCTCGGCGCTCGGCAGCCCTGTAAGCTTGTCTTTCACAACAAAAGAAACCTGAATCGTATTATTGTGGAAGATCGTGTTATACTTAGGATCCAGCGGCATGTTGTCAAATGTCTTATAAGTGATATCCGTTATCTCCGGTGTTGTCTTATCAATGGTAAATACAAAGGTCTTTACCTGTCCATCATTACCTGCTTTATCTTTCCCCTCCAACCGAATGGTATATATACCTTCTTCTGAATAATCACGCTCCCATGATGCGGTAATATTACCATCCCGATCTGCACCTGACATCGTCCAATTCACGGTCTGATCCACCGGATATGTTATCCCTTCCGCATCCTTTCTTGTAACACTGACTACATAGGTAGATATATCATGATTACGATCCGTGACATTATAAAAAACATGAACCTTTTTATTCGTAACAGCATCATTTCCAATTGTCTGACTCTCTTCATCCTTTGCCACAATTGCAAGCTCAGGAGCAGTCCTATCTATACCGAAAGAACATTGTAATTGCTGCTGTACCTTATTACCCACAACATCTTCTGCATCCACAGTAATATCATACTTTCCCTCTTCCTCACAGTTATAAGATCCGTCTATATAAGAATTGCCCTCTATATCTGTGCTGTTTATCTCTTTTTCGGAAGATATGATCTCTCTGTCATCTTTTTTTACAACAATCTTTTGTTTTCCGCCTGCCAGATTGGCATCTTCAATCCGATACTTAAAAGTCTGCGCATCTTTATAATATGTGTCCTTCTGCTGTCCTGACTGCTGCGTAATGACCGGTCCGGCTCCATCCACCCGAAACGCAACTTCCTCCGTTGATGTTACTGTATTACCCGCCTTATCCTCGGCACTTACCGATACTTTATAAGCACCATCCTGATCAAAAGAGTAGGAATATTGAGAGGGGTTATTCTCATCAGCATTTACCTTTATGGTCTGTGTGCTTTCGTCATCTTTTGTCACATTATAATTCACCGCCGCAAGCGAAGACACCGCATCTGTAACTGTTGTTGTAAGGGTAACCGGTCGTTTATATGTTGTATTCGCTACTTGTTCTCCTGTATCTGCGATCGTAAGCCTTCCAATCACCGGAGCATCCTTATCCAACAATATGTATCCGTCCCATGTTGCGTATACTCCTTTGGCATTAGTTGCAGTCACCTCAAATGTGTGGCCTTGCGCATCTCCGGCACTCGTATCCACGACAAATGATTGGCTCACTGTCTCCTTGGGAATACTATCATCCTCATAAAACAACTGCTTCTCCGGCAACTCTGCTCCGTCTAACCGGAACGACACCTTTTTCACGCCAATATATGCATCTTTAATCTCTACATTAAAAGATATCTTGTCTTTTGTCCATGTGCCACTTTCCATCCCCTGTGCCATCTTGGCAACAACAGAACCCGCCGGAGTCACATTTGTCATACATATATCCGGTACGCTGTCCACATATTGAATCTTCACCGACCCGGTTCCAAACGGTGTATATTCTTTCTTCGCCGCTACCGTGATCGTATATTCATACTTTGCATCAGCCTCCGGCTGTTTCATATAGATCACGCCCGACTCCGTACTGTCAGATTCTACCGCATATTGCGCCCCTTCCGCCCAGACCGGACCAACTACACTGTTTTTCGCAATCTGAACATCCTTCACCACATCTGTCTCTACAGCATCTGTATTCTGCAGATCCTTGCGTGTCACCGTTAAATAAAGGGAAACGTTCTCCCGTTCTGATACTGTCATCTGATCCCAGTTTGTTATGTTATAGGCAACAGACCATGCCTGCTGACCATCTTTCTCTGTGCAGTCTCCCGGTATGAACATTGTACCATCCGTTATCGTTTTCGAAGGCTCTGCTGCGTTAACAAAGGTCAGCTCTGCCTGCGTTACAGCCGGTGTTGTATCATCCGCATACACATTCTGCACATTCGTACCGGTAAACAACTGCAGCAACAGCATCATGATCATCCCATATGCAATTGTCTTACGATATTTCATTCCCCTGTTCAATCTTTGCACCCCTTAATTCTTTCCTTCTTTACTCACCGCAGTAAAAACATCTGCCATACACCTAGTTCTTCTCCACCGCAGCGTTCAACAATCTCATCAGCTCATCATCTTCCTGCAACACCGGTTCAAACTGCATCAGTTCCGCTTCCACACCGGATCCTTCTTCTTTTCCACTTGTAAGAAGGGTTGTTGCTTCGTCTCCTTCCATCGCAAGCAATGTCGTCTCTTCATCTCCCTCCCTTGTAAGGAGTGTCGTCTCTTCATCTCCCTCTCTCGTAAGGAGTGTCGTCTGCTCATCCCCCTCATAGGAAAGAAGGGTTGTCTCTTCATCTTCACCGGACTGTAATACATCTGTCTGCTCATCCTGTGACAATTCTGCCGTATCTTCCTCACAATACAACTTTGTTGTGACTTCTTCCTCTTCCGTAGCTTCTCCGGCTTCCCTAGATGATAGAACAGTCGTATAAGTGTCTATCGCTTCTGCTTCCGGCATCCGGTTCGGATTCTCTGCCCCTGCCAATACCGTTACATCTTCCTCCACTTCAAATATAGAATCTCTATCTGTCTTCTCCTTTTGTAACAGTGATGTTCTCTCTTCTTTATGCAACCGGAAATTGTGCTGTTTCTTTTTCCTTGTCTTACCCACCTGTTGCAAGTGTTCCGATTCCGGCACTGCCTGCAATGTTCCCGTCGTAGTTGTCTTATGCACCAAAACTTTGCTTGTCTCCGGTCTGATTGCTTCTGTCTTGGAAGTATCCTCTGCACCTTTCCGTTGTAAATGTCTGATTGCTCTTTTAGCATTCCAACCGGTAACATCCCCGATCAATTTCCATACTTTATTGCGGATAAATAAGATGATCGTTGCGATCAGAAACGCGACTGCCAGTACCATACCCGCATAATACATAATCTCGTACATATCATCAGCCTCCATTCTTTCCAAACAATGGAGACAGTTTCTGTTTGAGCTGCTTCCACCGATAATCATTCTCTATCCCCGGCACCTGATTACCCGCTTCAAAAAGGCTATGCAGCCTTTGATAATCCCATTGTTCCACATCAGTCGTACTCTGCTCTTGTATCTCACATTCCAATGATAAGTGTCCGGCATATAACGCAATGCTGGTTGTACCGAACTCTTCTTCTGCCTGTTCATAGATCTGCTCTGCCTGTTCATAATCTCCCAGTACTTCATAGATCTCTGCCTTCTGACAATACTTTGCCTCCCGCAGTTTGGCGTCGGTTATATTCTCTACCGTACTATCTTCATCAATTGATACCATTCCTAATATGAAATCACAACATTCTAATGCTTTTTCATAATATTCCTTAGAACGTCCTGCATCGGAATCTTCGTAATCTTCTCCAAGGCGTTCATATGCTAATGCAAGATACTGGTTATATATAGTATAATATTCTGCTTTCACACTATCGTCGTCATAATCTTCTAATATAGTAAGTCCCTTATCTGCCGCCTGAATCAACCGGTCTGCTGCATTATTCATCTGACCAAGGTTTCTGGCGTATACGATGCACAATAACCGATAATTCATCAGCTTATTAATAGACGTAGTTGCTGCATCATTCATTGCTTCAAAATTCTTCAGATTAAATGACAGACTGTCATAATCTACATTCAACTCTCCCATGGCAAGCGCTATCGTGCTATAATACGCGGCCTCCGGATGTTCTTTCTGATCTAACATATTAAAATAATATGCACTGGATTTGTAGTCCTTCAACACATCAAAATAATCCATTGCCACATTCAACAGCAATGTCTGATCCTTATCAATATTCTCATACTGTTGATCAATATAATATGTAACACGGCTAAGACCGGTCTCGGCATCATCCATATAATTGATATACAGATCCATCAGTTCCAGATATGCCTCATTCCGGCTTCCATCCACTTCCGTGATCGCATCTACAAAAAGACCTGCCGCATCCTCATAATTCCCCTGTACAATATCCGAATATCCCTGATTGATCAGACTATCATAATTCATTCGTTTCTCATGTTCATTGCCAATGTATCCGCTAATCGCAACCACAGTAAATATCACTGTTAATCCGGCACATATCAGAAAACTCCTCATCTTTCTCAGGCAGGATCTTCTGAATGCATCATCCAACTCCTCATAGTGTTCCAGATCATAAAGCAACTCCGAACAAGACTGATAACGATCCTCCGGATTTGGCATCGTACACTTGTTAATGATCTTCTCCAGCCCGCTTGATAACTTAGGATTCCAATCCCTGATCGGCTTGATCACATATGGCGGTTCACTCGGATTCTTACCCGTGACAACATGATACAGTGTTGCACCCAGACTATAAATATCTGTTCTTGCGTCCGTCTTATGGATTCCTCTTCCTCTTGCATCACCAAACTGTTCCGGAGCCGCATATCCCCGTGTACCGAGTGCAGTTGTATCTGCCAGACTTTCTACATCGAACTCCTTCGCCGTACCAAAGTCGATCAATTTCACTTTACCATCCGGTTTCAACATAATATTAGATGGTTTCATATCACGGTAAATGATCGGCGGATCCATAGAATGCAGATAGTCCAATGCACTGCACAGATCTTTTGCCCACTCGATCACTTTCTCCTGCGGCTGTGCCCCCTCTAACTTGAGAACCTCACTCAACGGACGTCCTTCAATATAATCCATAACGACAAAAACTGTGCCATTATAATTAATAATATCCACAATTCTAGGCAATACCGGGTGGTCAACCATCTTCAGAATATTCGCTTCCATCTGCAGTCCCTTTAACAGTACCCCGGTATCCTGCTTCGGATTCTTCTTGATCTCCTTGACTGCCCACTGCTTGTTCAGACGGGTATCCATTGCAACATACACAATCGACATACCGCCCTGACCAATCTTTTTCAATATTTCGTATTTGCCACCTAGAACTGTCCCCACTCTGGTCATACTTCTACCCCTTACTTCTTAAGCCTTACATGTAATTGCAATTACTGTAACGTTATCCCGTTCTCCCCGTTCCAGCACTGCCTGTGTCGCTTCCTTGCATATCTCCATCAACTGTTCTTTGTCATGAATATGTCCCGGTTCAAAATATTGATACATCTCTTCTTCCTTTAACACATGCACAAATCCATCTGAAGACAAAATAAATGTCACATTATCAGGGATATATCCCCGACCCAACTGCGGTTCTACCCGCTCAGAAGCCCCTACACATTGCAGTAGCACGCTCCGCCGCGGATCTGCCAATGCCTGTTCCTTCGTTAAATATCCTAATTCTACTTCCGTTGCAACTAATGTGTGATCCGATGTAACCTGAACCATCCGATCTGCCACTTTGTATATCCGGCTGTCTCCCACATGGCAGAAATAATAATGTCCCCGATACAGAAGAAGTGCCGTGAGTGTGGTTCCCATCGAAATACCCTGTGTCTCTGCGTAAACCAACAGCCTTTCATTCACCTGCGTTACTTCTTCCTTCCATTGTTCGTATATGATATTCTCTGTCACATGATCTTCTGCCACCAGCCCGGCAAACGGACCCGTAAACCACCGGTTCATTGCCAATATCGTCTCTTTGCTTGCAAGTTCGCCGTGCTCTAATCCTCCCATACCATCACATACAAGTGCAAACACGATCTTTCCATGCGGTGAGTTCACTACTTTTACAGAAAGTGAATCCTGATTCATCGACTTCACCAATCCTGCATCTGTATTGTACGCTGTTATTATCTCCATTCTCTTCTCCCTATGCTATATATGTAATAAAAGACCGCTGCATCAAAGAACTCCATTAACCCATCTTCGCGCAACGGCCTTACATCAATCCCCATCAACGTAACTTGAATATAAATTCCTCATCACCAAGAACAATCTTGCAGTCCTGTGTCAGTAATTCATTCTCGCCATCCTCAAGTGTCTTACCATTCACAAAGGTATGATTCGTTGACTTATTGTCACGAATATAATAAATGCCATCCTTATTGGTAATAACAGCATGTACCCTGCTGACAGCTCCGTTCCCCTTCACGGAATAATCAACGCCCATACTCGCTTTACCAATCTTGAAATTCTGCTTTGTGATCATAATCCGCTCATCCGTATTCACACGAATCAGATAAGGATTCACTTTCGGAACACTGACATTCCCTTTCAGCAGACCTGTTGCTCCGCTGATTGTCTGACTCAGGATAGAATTACTTACTACTTCTTCCTCTTCCGGCTCCACTACTTCCATCACTTCGTCTTCTTCCGGTTCTTCCGGAGCTTCTGCGGTCTTCTGCTCTTCTGCGGCCTTCAATTCTTCCTGTGTGTTCTTCACAATGCTTGCACGGCTCACCTTAATATTCTTACGAATCTTAAGACCGGATTCCTCGTGATGTGCCATCTGTTCTTCTAATTCTTTTTCTGCCAGAAACTCGTCAAGATCATCCTGGATCACAACACCAACCGATGAAGTATCCTTGGTCTTAAATGCCGGTTTCTTTGGCTCCTTCTTCTCTTCTGTTTTTGGTTTTTCCTTCTTCGCACCAGACAGTTTTTCTTTCAGTTTGTTAACAATCTCCTGGCTTTCTGCATCTAACAGCTTCGCCTTGGCATCCTCTGTTTCGGAAGAATCTTCCGACTCCGCATCATTCTCGCCCTCTTCTATCGCATCTTCCGGCTCCTCTGCCACCGTTTCATCAGCGTTTGCCTCTGTTTTCTCCTCAGAATCTTCCGGCTCTTCTGTCTCCGGCTTCTCTACAACAGGTTCTTCTTTTTCCTCCATAGCGTCTTCTGTGGCAGCATTCCCGTTAATATCTTCTGCGACATCCTCTTCCTCAGGATCAGACTCTTGTACCTCTTCCTCTGATTCTTCTGCTTCTTCCTCAACTAATTCCCCGGTAGTCTCCGCATCTTCTTCCGAACTATCCTCTAAATCCTGCATTACTTCTTCAAGATCCTCTGCTTCCTCTAACGCCTCTGCCGCTTCTAGATCATCCATAGCCTGCATCGGCTCCGGTTCTTCCTCTGTCAGCACTGTTGTATCTGCGCCAACCTCCTGATACTCTGCATAGATCTCGTTCGCATCATCATCCGGAATCTCAATTCCCATATTCTCCATCAGATCTTCGACCAACGTCAACATATTCCGAAGATTAAAAATGGCATGATTATTGATATATGTAAATAATTTTGCTACGTAATCCCCATTCTCAGATGATTCAAAACGAAGGCTTGCAAGAAAATTCCGGAGAAAATGGCTGACATCCACATCTCCCTGCATATCCTCTAACGGAATACATACAAATTCTACCTTATAATCTGAATCAATATAAATATAATGTCTGTTCAATACCAGATAGGACACAGGAACGCGGTACTCTGCCATATCCAACAACGCTAATATCAGACCGCGAAGTACTAATAATACCATCTCCGCATTGATCTCCTGCTCAGACAATTCGCTTAAATGAATCTTGTCCGTAACGTCATACGAAAACGTATCAAACTCTTCGCCTTCCTCAAAAATAACCGGCACAATCCCTTCCGGTTCCTCCTCCTCGAGAAAATCCAACACCTCTTCGTCTAACTCTGCCTCATTATCAATATTAAAGGTCAGATATTGCTCTTTGTCAAAATTCCTCACTCTAAAACTTATCTGCTTCATAACAAATTCCCCTTCCAAAATATTAATATAAATTCCGGAATCTTCTTCCCTGGCTTATCTTATCATAAACGTAAGTGGTTCTCTTATACATCCACTTAACCCTTATTATACATAATTAAGTTTATTATAGTTGATTCCCCAAGGATAAGCAAGTAATTTATTATGCAAAAACACGAATTTTCCTTAATTTTCCCTGATATTTTATTGCATTTTATCTCCTCCTTTGTTCTATCTCATGTCGTCCGTCATCAATATGCCCGACCGGAACGGAATACAATAGATTTTATCTGTTATAATTATGATTATCAATGCATAAAATGGTATATTTTATGATCTTTCCATGCATATTTATGATCTTCTGTTCATAATTTCCGTTATCTTCTTCCAACATGAGCCCCAAAAAACAATCCCACTACTTGTCAGCTTATTCTTAACATGATAAAATGCGTATATTCTAACAGGCAGAAAGGATGTATATATTATGGCAAATCCA
The DNA here is from genome assembly GCA_900552885.1 of uncultured Clostridium sp. Lineage (GTDB taxonomy): Bacteria > Bacillota > Clostridia > Lachnospirales > Lachnospiraceae > CAG-590. Next base: position 12,518 of record USBM01000008.1, read on the forward strand.
ATTGTAACAATTACTATGGAAAATGGCGATGTAATGAAAGCAGAGCTTTATCCGGATATCGCACCTAACACCGTAAACAACTTCATTTCATTGGTTAAAAAAGGATTTTACGACGGTCTGATCTTTCACCGCGTGATCAAAGGATTTATGATCCAGGGAGGATGCCCGGACGGAAACGGAACAGGTGGTCCCGGATACAGCATCAAAGGTGAATTCGCAATGAACGGCTTTGAGAATAATTTAAAGCATACTCCGGGTGTTCTTTCTATGGCCCGCTCCATGATGCCGGATTCCGCAGGTTCCCAGATCTTTATCATGCACAAGACCTCCCCTCATCTTGACGGACAATACGCTGCGTTCGGCAAGGTAACCGAAGGCCTGGACATCGTAGATAAGATTGCCTGCGTTGAGACCGATTATTATGATAAGCCTTTGGAAGATCAAAAGATCAAATCAATCACAGTTGAGACGTTCGGCGAGGAATATCCGGAACCGATCAAAGTACAGTAGGATGCTTCCCGCCAACCTGTACAACAGCAAATATCAGTAACTACAAAATGCCTATGACCTCCTTGTACCCTTCTGTGGATTACAAGGAGATCATAGGCATTCTTCCCATCATTGACTCCATTATCATACCTGCCGTATGTCTATATTAAAATGTCAATCTGCACTCTATGATCATAACATCTTTTTCTTCTTAAGCACCTTGAGTACAACCAGACAGACCCCAAAAGTTGCCACACAGATAATTCCAAATCCAAATGGCGTTCCTACTAACGGCACCCATTTTGCCGATACATTCATTCCATAGAAACCGGAAATGATATTCGGTATCGCCATAACGATTGTGATCGCTGCCAAGTATTTCATTACATTATTCAGCCGGATATCGATCATATTCGAAAGCAATTCTCTGGTACCATGTATAATATCCCGGTAAATCACCGTCATCTCGATCGCCTGTCCATTCTCGACCTTAACATCATCTAACAGATCCTTATCTTCCGGGAACTGCCGCACCCGGCTGTAACGGGAAAGCCTGTCGATCACGGCACCATTTGCCCGCAAGGATGTTGCAAAATATACCAGGTTCGACTCTAACTCGTGCAACATAATAAGGTCTTCTTCCTTGACATCTTCCTGCGCACGTTCTTCAATCTCTGTCCGCATCTTATCAATTGTCCGCAGATATAACTGATACACCATGCAGGTACGATACAGTATCTGATAAACAAAACGCATCTGCTTTTTTGTACTGAATTCCCGAACCGTTGAATTCACAAAATACTGCAGTACAGGTGTCTCTTCCGCACAAATAGTAACCAGAAATTCATCCAACAGCAAAATACCTAACGGGATCGCCGTATACGCTTTCTGATCATTACGGATCTCGATAATAGGAATATCGATCAGGATTAGGGTATAATCATCTTCAATCTCCACACGCGAACTCTCATCCGCATCCATTGCGGCACGAACATCGGCAATATCAATATCAAACTTCTTAGAAATCAATTCAATCTCATCTGAGCTTGGATCGGTAAGCTGAATCCACGAACCGGGTTCAAAGGCATGTTCTTCCCCTATTACTCTGTTGTCTGTCCGATATATCTTAATCATGTCCATGCCTCCATTTCCGTCTCTATCTATATTATATCGCTGTCTCCACTATCACATACAAAATGAGAACCAATGCGTTTCCTATATTACACCCAATGCACTACCTAACCAAATAGCACACCTAATCCTCCAAACAGCCCGGAGCTTACAAGCCCCATAATAAGCCCTGCCAGAACAACGCCTAACAACACTGCGGTTACACTTGTCTTAAAATCCATATCCAGAATACTTGCCGCAAGCGTTCCCGTCCAGGCTCCTGTTCCCGGAAGCGGAATTCCTACAAAGAATAACAACGCCCAAAACAGTCCTTTTCCTGCCTTCTGCTTCAACGCTTCTCCACCCTTATGTCCTTTCTCCAGACAAAAGGTGAAGAATTTACCAATATACTTCTTGTCTTTTCCCCATTCCAAGATTTTTCTTGCAAACCAGAAGATAAACGGAACCGGGATCATATTGCCCAATATACAGATGATATAAGACTGCAGCATCGGCAGATGAAAACCAACCGCATATACAATCGCACCTCTTAACTCGATAAGCGGAACCATGGAAACCAAGAAAATAATAATATAATTCTTAAGCATATACAACTCCTTCACTCATATTATACGTCACTATATGTAACGTAATACAAAGCTATTCTAACTCTATCCTAATTCATATGTCAATTATTTTATAGCCAACCCGTACCCCGCCTCTAATGCACGCAGATTCAGCTCATAGAAACGCTCCGGCACCTTTTCTTTGATTGCTTGTCTTATCTCTTCAATACTGATATCGACTTCATGACAGCCAATTGCCGCACCAAGCAAAACAACATTCAGCACCTTGGCAGATCCTAACTCTTCCATGATCTGCTGTCCATCCACGATCACAAGCCTCTTAACTTTCTTTTCCAGATAATCCAACATGTCCTGTCCATCATACACCTTTGATGACAAAGATGCCGTAACCGGCTTCACTGCTTTCTTTGAGACAACTACAACACCCTCTGTCTTCAGATAATCCAAATTACGCACTGCCTCTGCCGGTTCAAATGCGATCATAACATCGGCTTTCCCCTTCGGGATCAATGGAGAAAACGCTTCCTCCCCAATCCGGATATGGCTTGTAACACTTCCCCCACGCTGTGCCATACCGATCGTCTCTGCAGATCTGACCGCCTCTCCTTTCGCCATTGCCGCATAGGAGATCAATTTTGATGCCAGTACAGTTCCCTGACCACCAACCCCACATAATATCACACTCTTACTCATGGCTTCTTCCTCCTTCAATGGCATGCACCGGACACACGCTCTTACAAATTCCACATCCAAAACAAAGAGATGGTTCGATCACGACTTTACCATCCTCAACCGTAATCGCCGGACACCCTAACTCCCGGATGCATTTCTTACAATTGATACAGGTATCTGCATTCACAATGCACTGTGATTCCGGTTTAGATACTGCAATACAAGGGGATTTGAAAATGATCGCTTTCACCCCCGGCTTGTCTGCCACTTCTTTGACAGCCGTAATCGCATCTTCTAAGTCTAACGGATTCACCGTACGGACTTCTGTCAGTCCCATTGCTTCTAAGATCTTCACAATGCTTACCTTATTCACAATATCGCCCATCATCGTCTTGCCGGTTCCCGGATGTGGCTGGTGTCCTGTCATTGCGGTAGTCGAATTATCCAACACCACCAATACCATATCGTGCTGATTGTATACTGCATTGACTACTCCTGTCATTCCGGAAGCAAAAAATGTGGAATCTCCCACAAAAGCAAAGCACGTTGTATCCTTCTCAACCACATCAAATCCCTGTGCCATCGTAATACCCGCTCCCATGCAAAGACAGGTGTCTACCATATCAAGCGGCATGGCATTACCCAATGTGTAACAGCCGATATCGCCGCAAAATACCGCTTTGCGTCCTGCCATGGCACGCTTGACCGCATAGAACGATGCCCGGTGCGGGCATCCGGCACACAATACCGGTGGACGCACCGGCAGCTCCGGTGCAGCAGTATTTTCTTTGTTCAAGGCATTCCCTTCTGCCTGACTGCCGCTTTCTGCCCGGTCTTTGTCACACGCAGATTCAAGTTGCAAAAGCTCACAGATATTTGTCTTCACGGATTCCACCGTATTCTCACCAGCAGTCTTCACACTGCCGTCCATCTTTCCATGTATAGCAATCGCTTTCTGATGCTTTCCTGCTGTCTGTAACAGCATTCTCTCAATATACGGATCTAATTCCTCCACTACTAATATCTGCTCTAATCCATCCATAAAGGAAAGTGCCTGTTCCTCCGGAAACGGATGTGGTGTTCCTACTTTCAACAACCGGCAGACCGGATATTTTCCTGCCTTCTCTTCTCCTAAGAAATTCCACCCCAATTCTTCATTAAGAATCGCCAATGCTTCTTTCACATAGGCATAACTGATTCCACCACATGCGATACCAACCACAGCCGCGTTGCTGCCTTCCATCTTGTTATAGGCAAGTGAGCCGAGCTCATCTGCGATCTGTGGCAAAGCCGCTTCGATCTCACCATGTCTGCGGAACGACAACCGGGGGAAGATCACCCACCGGCCGGAATCCTTCTTAAATCCTTCTATCTCATTGTTATAATATTCTTCTTTATCCTTAACATCCAAAGATGCATACGCATGACACACCCTTGTCGTGGACCGGAATATCACCGGTGTATGATGCTTCTCTGACACTTCAAATGCCGTCTGGATCATCTCATATGCCTCTGCCGCTGAAGACGGATCAAACACCGGCAGCTTGGCAAACTGTCCAAAGGTTCGCGTATCCTGTTCTGTCTGCGAAGAGATCGGACCCGGGTCATCGGCAACCATAACAACCATGCCGCCCTTTACGCCTACATAAGCAAGGCTCATTAACGGATCGCTGGCAACATTTAATCCCACCTGCTTCATTGTCACGATACTTCTTGCTCCACTATATGCGGCAGCCGCAGCCACTTCCAAACCTGCTTTCTCATTGACAGACCACTCCACATAGGTACTGCCGTCATTACGCTTTGCAATCGCCTCTAACACTTCTGTCGACGGTGTACCCGGATAACCGGACACCACATTGACACCTGCCGCCATTGCACCTAAGGCAATCGCCTCATTCCCCATTAAAAATTCTTTATGCATCTTACTCACCTTTATCTCAATTCTATATGCGATCACATATGTGGCTTTTGCCTGCTCATATGCACCGAAATGCAAAACCGCATACTATTTCAGTATACCATTCCACATTCCGTATGACAACACTGTAAACGAGCTCTTTCAGCAAAAAAGCTCCGCACATGCGGAGCCTTTCTGATTCTCAGCTTTTCATTTTCACTTTTTTACTTAATCCCTTCTGTCGGAACAGCTTCTTATATGCCTTTAATTTCTTCTTTGGTACTTTGATCACTGTCTTAGAAGAGATTCCCTTAAATGCTCCCTTCCTGATACTCTTCTTGGTAAGTTTGCCGGACTTGATCGTAATTGTCTTTAACTTCTTACAGCCTTTGAAAGCATTCTTCCCGATCGATACCATATTTTCGGCAATTGTAACTTTCTTAAGTTCGCTACATCCCGCAAATGCATTGTCCCCGATACTCGTCACATTCTTACCAATTGATACCGCTGTCACCTGTTTATTGTTCTTAAATGCGTTCTTTGCAATCGATGTTACCTTGTATTCTACGCCATTGATCGTTACAGTATCTGAAATCTCTACCTTTTCAGCGGTTTCCTCTGGTTGTGTGTATTCTACCTGCGGTTCTTTGCTATCTGTAGAGGTAATCGTAAAGGTTGCTTTCGCTGTCTCATCCTTTACCACATCACCCTGTTGTCCCGGTTTACCGCCCGGCTGTGTATCGGATGCCGGTTTCTTGATCATTGGAACAATTACACTATCTTTCGTAAGAGACGTCTTTCCATCGCCATCTGCATAATAATTACCACATGCCTTACAGATATAGTATTCCTTATTACCGGTTTCTGCCTCGGTTGCCGCCTTTCCTTCTACCTTCTGCAGATCATGACGGATCGCAGCTATCTCAATCTTCTCTCTTACTACATCACCGCACAGCTTACATTCCGTATGACCAATCCCTGTTTCGGTACAGGTTGGCGCTTTCTCCCCTGTTCCCGTATATAGAATGGCCGTATCTTCCTCACAGGCTGCTCTGGTAATGGTCACTTCTACGCTTATATTCTTATAATTGCCTTTGTCTTCTCCGATATATTCAGCCACGGCAGTCACTTTGCCGCCAGCAGTCAATACCTTTGCCCGGTCCTTCTCCATCCACTGCCAGTTATCTGATAACGAAACTTCCTTTACCATCTTACAGGTATTTTCCACTTCTACTACATTGGATGGCATATCCGGTGCATTCTCAATCGGATCAACTGGTACAGATACCGCAACCTCAACCGCTGCATAATTCGAATCATCCGGGGTAAATACTGCAACATATCCGGTATTACTAATGCCCGGAACAACCACCGGCTCTTTCCACGACCACGAACCCTTTAACTCCTTTCCCTTGCCGTCAGTCACCTTACCGCCTTCTATATCCGTATCTTTTAATGTTACTTTCGGATCATAGACCCGTTCCTTCACGATTGGGGTCTCTTCTACTACAGGCTTTACTTTGGCAATTGTATATGTCCACCCATTCTTTGTAATATCCGTTGCAGCTACATAATTCTCGCCCTCAGCGACATCAATCTTCACCGTATAATCCCCCGCAAGAATTGGTTCTGAATCAAGAAGCTCCCCATTCTGATAATATTTGATCGTAATGTCCCCTGTTCCCTCTGTATTACACTGTATGACTGATGTTTTAGCAGTTCCGTCATAGACAAGATACTCTGGATCATCCGTCAGGAAGTCAAAATTATCCGCAGTTAAAGTTCCTTTTTCAATGGTAAATCTCCAGTTCTCATTCGTGATCATACTAGAGGTTCCGTTATAATTGGTTCCTGCTTCAACACTGATATATACCTGATAGGTTCCCGCTGTTTTCGCACTCTTTGACTTGCCACTGGCAGTTCCTTCTTTCCGATACCACACATGAATCTTTCCCATCCCGGTAATGCCCTCTTTTATCTGAATAGATGCCTCTTCATCCTTCCCGGCATAGACAAGATTCTCTGGCGGTTGAAATGTAAAATCACTGCTTACCGGCGTTATCTTTTCAACCTCAATCGGAACTGTCGTCTCTACAGTCACACCTTGATAGGTTGCTCTTACCGTATATGTATGCTTGCCTGCCGGTAGTGTATCCGGTGTTATATAAGAAGAACCACTGCCAACTTCATTGGTCAGATCTTCATCTAAATACCATGCATATGTAACACCCGATACCTCCTTATTCTGTATATCTTTCATAACCGCAGTCAGCGTGGTTGTATTCCGATAGTAGATTGTTCCTTCGTGTGCGTCGTCTGCCGTCAATATACATTGTTCATCCAGCGCACCACATAACTCACAATAATGCTTTATCACATTGTCTTCTGTCCTATATGCAAGGGATTCCTCACATTTCTCCATCTCCACGTAATGTAAGTCCGCAGAAATATCCTTGTTCTCATCTGTACCAGCCCACGCACTACGATTCTTGTATGTGTCCGCTGATGCAGAATCCTTATCTGTTCCGGCTTTCAGCATCTTCATGTTGGAAACACGGACTGTTCCTGGAGTGTATGGATAATCGTCATCCCATGCTCCATCTCCAATAGCAGGTGCCACTGTCTTTCCCCAGCCGGTACCTGTTGTGGATGCGGTAACAGAGCCACCCGTGATTGTAATGTTGCCGCCGGATGCGAAATCTCCACCACCAATTCCGGCTCCCCCATCAGAACCTGTCGCAATAATGGTTCCACCACCGATCACAATGTCTTGCGTACTATTTCCTTCCGTTCCTTCAAATCCTCCTCCGATTCCGGCATTTCCGGTTGCTATAATCTTTCCATCTTTTATTTCAATCGTACATTCTTTAAAAGTCATCGTTGCACCGATTCCGGGAGCATCATCTTTTCCTATTGCCGTAATATCCGTTGTTGCACCGGCAATTGTAACTTTTACGCTTTGATCACTGCTACCCCCATCAGTTCCCCCTATTCCGGCACTATTAGCTCCCCCGGTTGCTTTAATAGTTCCGCCCTTGATGTCAACCTCAACGTTTTTCTTATCTGAACAACTGCCAATTCCGGCCCCCCGTCCTCCACCTATAGCTGTAACATTTCCCCCGTTAATGGTTATATGCATACTTCCGATACCTGCACAATTTCCATACCCCCTTCTTATATTTCCTCCAACTGCTTCAATCTCACCGCCATTAATGATCACTTGGGATTTTGTAGGATCATCTGGTCCACCATTTCCAATACCCGCAGAACTCATACTTCCGGTAGCCTTAATATGTCCACCATTCAACACAATGGTGGTGTTTCCTTGCGAACTTTCCTTTGTCCCGATTCCGGCATAACCATTCCTTACATTCTGTGCAATTAATGTTCCGGTTCCTGCTTTCTGCCCATATACCGTAAAGACACCATTATCCTCAATTCCGATCCCCCCATTTGCAGTCCAGCTTGCACCGTCCTCGAGAATCAGATTGACTTTTCCGGTTACAGAGATACGAACCGCTTTATCAGCCGTTCCTGTCGTAATAGACGTTCCTGCCTTTACTACATACCAGACCGACTCTTCACCACCGGACAATTCCGTTGTGGCTTCTGTCACCTCTATAACCTTTGTACTATCTATCGTTTTTTCGGTTCCATCGGTATCCATATAAGATACACTTGTAATTTCTGTCGCATTTACTTTGCTGCATCCGGTTTGCATTCCAGCCCCCATGGTTAAAGCCATTACCATTGTAAGCAGCCAGAATCCGATACCTTTATAACTTCCTCTTTCCTGCATATTTCCTCTCCTTTTCCAAGTCAACATTCTTTATCTGATACTATATATCTCAACATTATAATATAATGTTACCGGAAAAGTCAACGGACAGAATGCCGGTTAGCGGCTGTAAAATCCAATCTTGCATACTTTGTACAATATGCCAAATTATGAT
>USBM01000009.1 GCA_900552885.1 uncultured Clostridium sp.
ATTAGTGTCTGCTGCGTGCGAGTCGTAATGCGAATGTGCCTGCTGCAACATGACACCACCCAAAAGCCGGGTTCACAACCTAAAACATGCGCGTCCGTCCGTCACTTACGCTGTGCAAGGGTTAAAGTTTATTGGGCAGAAGATTTCTCAGCCTTGTTGTACTGCCTCAGCGAGTTAACAACAATGGTAACACCAAGTGCGATCAAAAGGATTGCGATAATCAACTGTAACCCTTCTACTAAGAAAGTAGCACTTCCGGCACTGATTGCTTTTACCAAACCAATGGTTCTTTGTACTAATGCAGTAAATGTTACACAAAGCATGATGATCAATGGAGGGAACAACATCTTGTTGCTTCGTCCGGTTACCTTCATGAATACACAAAGGGTGATCAATACAAGTGCACTTAACAACTGGTTAGCAGACCCGAATAATGGCCAGATATTTGCATATCCGATCTTGGTAAGAACATATCCACATACTAAGGTGATCAAAGTTGCAAAGTAAGGATTGCAAAGTACCTTCTGTGCTCCGGAAGCATTCTCCATATCATCTGGTAAGAATAACTCTTGGAAACTCATACGACCGATACGTGCTACGGCATCCAGACTGGTAAGAGCCAGAGCAGATACACACATGGTCATGAAGCACTGGGCAACATATACGGGAATTCCGAAGCTTTCCATGAAGCCTGCAACACCGTGGCTGAAGATCTGGAATGGAGTACCAACAGCGGCTGTACCATCAGAAGCGGCAGCAGCACCGGCAACACAAAGTGCGATAACGGCAAGAAAACTCTCCAATACCATAGCACCATAACCAACTTTTAACATATCTTTCTCATTTGCAACGGTTTTAGAAGAGGTACCACTTGATACTAAGCTGTGGAAACCGGATACTGCACCACAGGCAACGGTTACAAACAAGATTGGGAACATGGTTCCAAGGTTTTCATTGGTGAAACCAGTATAGACCGGTAAGTTCATAGTAGGATGTGCCATAAATAATCCGAGAACGGCACATGCAATCATACCGATGAACATGAATGTTGTCATGTAATCACGCGGTTGCTTCAATAACCACATTGGAAGTACAGAAGCAAATGCAATGTAGATAAATGTGATATAAGTCCAGGCATCTTTACCTGCAGTAATTGGAAGCATCATACCAATTGCCAATGCAGCAACGGTAAATACAAGACCAACAACGGTCTGTTTCCAGCCTTTTAATTCGAACTTCTTCTGGATTAATCCAAGGACAACGGCAAATCCAATGAAGATTAATGAAATGCTTCCGGCAGCACCGTTACTCTTGGCTGTCTCAGCAAGAACCGTCTCACCGGCTTCTGTTACGGTATAAGCGTTAAATGTTCCGGCAACCATATCTGCGAAAGCAGCGATTACCAATAAGGTAAACAACCAGCAGAATAAAAGGAATAATTTACGTCCAAGGCGGCCAATATATTTCTCAATGATCAATCCAAGAGATTTACCTTCGTTCTTGACACTGGCATATAAGGCACCAAAGTCTGTTACAGCGCCAAAGAATACGCCGCCGATGAGAATCCAAAGTAATACCGGCAACCAGCCAAATGCTGCTGCCTGAATCGCTCCGGTTACAGGACCGGCTCCGGCAATTGAACTAAACTGATGGGCAAATACAGTCCATCCATTTGTTGGAACGTAATCTTTTCCGTCGTTTTTTGCTACGGCAGGTGTGACTGCAGTCGGGTCAATGCCCCATTTCTTGGCAATCCATCTTCCGTATAAAGTGTAAGCTGCCACCAGAACTACGATGGCGATCAATACGATTACTAATGTGTTCATAGTATCCTTCCTTCCTCGTTTGAGTATATATAGTATATTTATGTAACAACCAGTCAAACTATCACTTATAAAAGGACTATGTATAATGTATAGAAAATAATCTATACATTAAAAAAGTCTCCAAGAGAAATCTCTTGAAGACGAATCAAATCCGCGGTACCACTTCACTTGCAGAAAAATATCTGCCGCTTAATCACAGCCAACACTGTGTAGTTCGATTACGGGAACTATCCGTATCTGGTTACTAGAGAATAGAAGTCTCATTCACTAGATCTGCTGGCAGGGGATACTTTTATAAATGTTGTTTACCACCTTTCACCGTACGTGGCTCGCTGAAAACAAGACCTTATAAAGCGTGTCCTGCATGATTGCATTTGCTGGTCGTTAAATTAACTGTATAATAGTCCCCTGTTTTTTATTTGTCAATAGTCTTTTTGAAAAAATTTTTGATTTTTTTGATACATGAATTGTGATAGTTTTGTGATGACGGTTGACGGTATCCGTTTAAATGAGTATGATAAATAACAAGATAATCACGTAAAAACAACAGGTTACTTTGATGTAGGCAATGATTAACAGAATAGAAATCAGGTGATGAGTATGATAAAAGATCGGGATAAGACTTTATTAAAGGGAGCATTTTTAATTGTATTTTTCTATGTATTAGTGGAACATTTCAGTATTGTGAAGGCAGTGCTTCTGACCTGCTACAGGGCAATCTCTCCGCTGATCTATGGTATGGCAATTGCGTTTATTGTGAATCTGATCGTTGTGAAGTTAGAAGAACATATGAAGGGTGGTATTTTTGAGAATCAGGCATTGAAGAGAACCACTTCCATTATTGTGTCGTTTTTGATCGTGATCGGAGTGATTACCATTGTGTGCTTCAATGTCATTCCAGGTATTGTGGATAGTGTGAAAGAGATTACCAGACAGGCACCACAGGCATTTGATACGGTATTAGCATTTTTAGAGAAGAATTTTGGCGTATCACCGGATATTGTGAAGGAGATACAGAATTTCCAATTGGATGAGAATATGTTAGATAGTATGTTTGGATTGATGAAGAACCAGTCTGTAATACAAGCATTGAAAGCAAGTGGAAGTGCAGTCGGAAGTGTCGTATCGGTTGTGACAAAGCTATTTATTGGAATATTCTTTGCATTCTATATTCTGGCAAAGAAAGAGTCTATCAATGCGTATATCCATCGCTTGATGGAGACGTATCTGTCGAAAAAGATAGCAGATGGTTTAGAGAATTTTGGACATATTACGTATGAGACGTATGCGAATTTTATATCCGGACAGTGTTTGGATGCAGTCATCCTTGGATGCCTTGTAACAACCGGTATGGGAATTTTGGGACTTTCTTATCCAATTCTGGTTGGTGTAGTAGTTGCAGTTACAGCGCTAATTCCAATTGTTGGTGCTTTTTTTGGAGGAACAGTAGGTGTATTTTTACTGATCATGGAGTCCCCTGTGAAAGCACTTACGTTCCTGATTCTATTCCTTGTATTGCAGCAGATTGATAACCGGTTGATCTATCCGCACATTGTAGGTAATGCGATTGGTATTCCGTCTATTCTGATCTTTGCAGCAATTATTATTGGTGGAGAGTTCAGTGGTGTGATCGGTATGTTCCTTGGCATTCCATTTACCGCTGTGATCTATACGTTGCTGGAACAGGATATGGAGAAACGCCGGCGGAGAAAAGAACAGGCGGCTACACCAAAGGAATCTGAATAATCTGCATATCATAGGAGATGTTACCATCCGGATAAAAAGGCCAGACGGTATTCCGGATGTGGAAGGGAAGCTTGCGGGCAGCAAGATCGTCCAATGCCTGTCTGGCTCCTTCAATTGGTGAATGGTTCGAATCATTCGTGCGTTGCTGCTCTAATCCGATCCACACGGTTCTGGTGGCGCAGGATAGAAGCCGGGTGTTTAATTCTGGAATCAATTGGTCATTTTGTTCTTTCAGATAATTCATGTAGTTTGCTTCTGCCATATCGCATATGGAAGGATCGAAAGAATGAAATATACTGTCTCGAAGGTTCACGTCAAAGGCATGATAGATATACGAATACATTGCCAGTAGCTGGCTGTGTACGCCAAAGCAACATACATAGTCATAGCTCCTTTCAGGTAAGGAGAAAGGGCGGCGGTGTGCCAGTTGTTCATTTACAAGAGAAACCGCATGCTTGGCAAAGGACTGAGGTGAGAGCTGTTCCTTACTTTCTGCTAGGTAGAATTGCAGCTCGTCGCATAATTCCATATAATGTTCGTCTGTAATTCCAATCAGGCTTTCTGATAGGCAGGAGATATCCGGATGCTCCGTCAGGTGATAGGTATGAAGTGCCTGCTGCATACTGTTAGAATTCGAGTCCAATAACGTAATATGAGAATAATGTGGAAGCAATTGCTGCAGATCAAGGTCGTTGCAGGCTCCGGCACCCACGATCAGAAGAGTTGGCAGCCAGTCTGTTTCTGCCATGTTGGCATGGAAAGAAAGCGGGAGTGTGATCTGATTCGTTTCTTTTATTAGTGATTGAGTTAATTCTTCCCGGTAGTTTTTCCAGTTTGTATAGGCATTGGGAATAATGAAATGCTGTTGTAATTGATCATATAGATGCATAGTGTTCTCCTATCATATTTGCGAACATGATATTGTTCGCATATGAACCGATTATATCGCACTACATAAGAAAAATCCATCTTGAAAAAGAGTATCATACATATTATACTTGATAGAGCTATCCCGTACAAATTATAAGATATTTGAACGGGATAGCACAATATATAGATTAGAAAGATGATAAGAATATGGATAAGAAAAAGAGACATTTGACAACAACGCAGATGATTATAATGAGTTTTTTTGCTACGGTTTTTATTGGTGGTGTGTTACTATCCTTACCATTTGCATCAGCGAGCGGGAGGGCAACTTCTTTTATAGATGCACTATTTACGGCGACAACGAGTGTTTGCGTGACCGGATTGGTTGTGGTAACTACAGCAACTCATTGGAGTCTGTTTGGAAAGATCATTATATTAATATTGATCCAGATAGGTGGATTGGGTGTAATTACAATTACTACAACGTTGATGGTTGCTGCGGGTAAGAAGATATCTTTAAGCAGCCGGATTCTGCTAGGGGATGCTTTTAACTTAGAAACATTAAAGGGGCTTGTGCGTTTTTTGCGTAGAGTATTTCGGGGAACATTTATTGTAGAAGGGGTTGGAGCACTGTGCTATGTACCGGTATTTGTTCCGGAGTATGGAATTATACGTGGAATCTGGTATTCGGTCTTTCATGCCATATCCGCTTTTTGTAATGCAGGAATTGATATTGTGGGAGACTCCAGTTTTGTTCCATATGTGCATAATGTATGGGTGAATGTAGTGACGATGACACTGATCATATTCGGTGGAATTGGGTTTGTAGTGTGGTGGGATGTGCTGCACGTGATCAGAGAAAAGCTTGCCGGGGCAAACAGAGGAATGTTTAACATGTTGGCATTACATTCGAAGATTGCACTTACCATGACAGTTTTTTTGATTCTGTCCGGAACTTTACTTGTTGCATTGTTTGAGTGGAGTAATCCGTTGACAATAGGTGATTTTACACCGGGGCAGAAGCTGCTTGCAGCCTGTTTTCAGTCTGTGACAACGAGAACAGCGGGAATTGCAACGATTTCCCAGAAAGGCCTGACTGTACCGTCAGTGATTACTTCTATGTTTCTGATGTTTATCGGAGGATCTTCTGTTGGAACGGCAGGAGGAGTGAAGGTAACAACGGTAGCAGTTGTGGCACTTAGTGTGGCGGCAACGGTACGAGGGAATAATGATGTAACATGTTATGGAAGACGAATATCAAACCAGATTGTCAGAAAATCAATTGCGATTATTTTCATCAGCTTCCTGGCAAGTATGGTTGCAATTATATGTATGTGCATACTGGAAAGCGGAGAAAGTGTAGACATTATCTTCGAAGTGTATAGCGCGTTGGGAACCGTAGGTCTTTCAAGAGATTACACGGCAACCATTGGGTTGGCGGGTAAGATCATATTATGTATCTGTATGTTTTTAGGAAGAATAGGTCCGATTACTATGGTAATCGCATTTACGATGCAGGATACAAAGACTGCATTACGGCTTCCGAAAGGAAAAATAACAGTAGGATAGGAGATTAGAATATGAATAAGAAAGAAAAGAAATCATATGCAGTATTTGGGTTAGGCGAGTTTGGACGAAGTGTGGCATTGGAATTGATGAATGCCGGTGCGGACGTTATGGTGTTAGATGTAGATGAAGACCGGGTATCCGATATGGCAGATGATGTAACGCTGGCAATGCAGATTGATGCAACAGAGGAGCGGTCTTATGAAGAACTGGGGCTGTCAAATATGGATGGTGTTGTGATTGCAATGACCGGCTGCTTAGATGCCTGTATTATGGCAATCTTAGAGGCAAAGGATGCGGGGGTACCATTTATTCTGGCAAAGTCGCAGAACAAAACACAGGCATTGATCTTTGAGAAGATCGGAGCAGATAAGATTGTGAGTCCGGAGCATGATGGTGGTGTGCGGGTCGCAAGGAATATTATAGCGGGTAATTTCTTAGATTTTATTGAATTATCGAATACGCTCCGTATGGTAGAGATTACGATTCGACCGGAGTGGGTAGGGAAGACGTTGAAGGAATTGTCTTTACGGCAGAAAGAGAAGATCAATGTTGTGGCATTGCGAAAGGATGGAGAGCTGACGACTGATATTGATCCGGATATTCCTTTGTGCGAGGACGATACCATGTTGATCACAGTAGATAAGATGTATTTAACAAAGTTGCAGCAGTAGGAGGTATGGCGTGAACCAGGCGGCAGAATTAAGAGAAAGAATACAACATGAAGTCCTTTTGATGGATGGAGCAATGGGAACTTATTATAGCAGGCTGCATCCGGAAATGGGAGAAGCGGAGTATGCAAATGAGGAGCATCCGGAGTGGATTACGGAGATTCATAAGCAGTATTTGCAGGCAGGCGCACAGATTCTTCGGACGAATACCTTTGCCGTCAATCATATGTTGTTTGAAAAGGAGCAGATACCAGTGGTGTTGTCTGGTGCCGTAGAATGCGCAAGAAGTGCTGTGGAGCAGTACCGGAAGGAAGAGGATACGGACAGACCGATATGGATCGCTGCATCGATTGGACCGATTCGTTATAGTGATGAGCAAGAAGAACGCGATGTGATGCAGGAGTACCGGATGATCGGGGAATGTCTGCTTGGACTCGGAATACGGATCTTTGTATTGGAGACGTTTGATGATTGGAAGATGGCGAAACGGATCTCTGAGATGCTGCGGGAATGGGCTGAGGCGCAGGAAAAGGATATCTATGTTCTGGCACAGTTTTCAGTCAACCGGGGTGGGTATACCAAGGCTGGATACAGTATGCAAAGGCTGGTGTCACAATTAGAACAGGTAAAGTCTTTGGATGGTTTTGGTTTTAACTGTGGTATTGGAGCAGCACATATGAATCAGTTATTGAGCAAGATTCATTTTCAGAAGGAATGTACGTTGAGCGTACTGCCAAATGCAGGTTATGATCACATGCTGCGCGGCAGGCAGGTGTATGTGGATCATCCGGATTATTACAGTGCCATGATGAGACAGATTTTGCAAAATGGTGCCAATATTGTAGGTGGTTGTTGTGGAACAACGCCGGAATATATTCGAATGCTTGCCGGAGTATTACAAGAGCATGAAAGACCACAGAACAAACAGATCCAGGCAGTGCGTAAGGAAATAACAGATGATACAGAACGGAATCCCTTTATTGAGAAGTTAGAGCAGGGTAGGAGGGTCTATGTAGTAGAGATTGATTCTCCATTTAACGGAAAGGCGGAGAAGTTTTTAGAGGCAGGATATCGTCTCAAAGAAAATGATGTTGATCTGGTGACAATATCGGATTCTCCGATGGCAAGACCAAGGGCAGAAGCGTTTGAGATGGGAGTCTATCTCGCCAGCAAAACGGGTGTCAGGGTGATGCCACATGTAAGCTGCAGAGACCGGAATGTGATTGCTTTACGATCCTCCATATTAGGCGGGCATATCAATGGAATACGGGATATGCTGATTATTACGGGAGATCCGGTGGCAAGAGACGACAGAGGAACAATCTCCGCAGTATTTGATTTCAATTCGATCAAATTGATGGAGTATGTATCGAATATGAACGATGAGGTATTTATCGGGGAACCATTCTACTATGGAGGAGCGCTCAATTATGCAGGTGTGAATATGGAAGCAATTGCAGCAAGAATGAGGAAGAAGATGGAGGCTGGTTGCCAGTATTTTCTGACACAGCCGGTATATTCAGAGCACGATATTGCCAGAGTCCGCGAACTGAAGAAGATGACCGGTGCTAAGATCATATTAGGGATCATGCCACTTGTCAGCTACAAGAATGCATTATTTATGAAGAATGAGATGCCGGGCATTCAGGTGCCGGCGGAGATTCTTTCCCAGTATGATCCGGATATGTCAAGGCTGGATGCTGAGGCAGTAGCAGAGAAGGTCAGTGTGGAGATCGGAAAAAAGGCCATGGATTTTGCAGATGGATTTTATCTGATGACACCATTTAACCGTGTGCATCTGGTGAATCGGATTATTGACCGATTAAGAGCATTGGATAAGAAGTAGATACAAGAGAGGTGGCAGAAGGATGAGTGCGTTTGTAGAATTTCAAGATGTTGGGAAATGTTACGGGACGGGAAATATTGCAATTCATGCACTTTCCCATGTGAATTTTCAGATTGAACAGGGAGAATTCTGTATCATAGTAGGTGCCTCCGGGGCAGGTAAGACAACGCTCCTTAATATATTAGGCGGGATGGATACACTGACAGAGGGACATGTGTACTTAGATGGCAAAGAGATATCGAATATGAGCAAGAAGGAACTGACTACTTATCGGCGGTATGATGTTGGGTTTGTATTTCAATTCTATAATCTGGTTGGTAATCTGACGGCACTAGAGAATGTAGAACTGGCATCGCAGATCTGTAAAGAACCATTAGATGCCAAAGAGGTATTGGCAGAGGTTGGTTTGCAGGATCGTATGATGAATTTCCCGGCACAGTTATCCGGTGGAGAACAGCAAAGGGTTGCGATTGCAAGAGCTCTTGCAAAGAATCCCAAGCTTTTGTTGTGTGATGAACCGACCGGTGCGCTTGATTATAATACCGGTAAGGCGGTCTTGCAGCTACTACAGGATACCTGTAAGAATACAGGAACTACAGTTGTTGTAATCACCCATAATCAGGCAATTACAGAGATGGCAGACCGGATTATTACTGTGAAGAGTGGGACGATTGCGGGTATTCGCAAGAATGAACATCCGGTTGACGTGGCAACATTAGAGTGGTAAGTGATGGTGGTAGTATGAAAAAAGGAATTCGCAAATCAATCATCCGGGAGATATGGGGAAGCTTTGGAAGATATATGGCTATTTTGCTGATTGTGGCTTTAGGAGTTGGTTTCTTTTCCGGACTTAAGGTTGCACATGAGGCAATGGTCTATACGGCGAATAGGTATTTTAAGGATCTGAACCTGTATGATTATCATTTGTTATCCACACTTGGTTTTGATGAGGACAGTGCAGCTACGCTTGCAAAGAAAGAGGACGTGGCTCAGGCAGAGGGAAGTAAGAGTCTGGATCTGTTAATCAATACAGCGGATGGGGAAGAACATGTTATGAAGCTGATCTCTGTGCCGGAGAAGCTTAATTTGGTACAGGTGACCGCTGGAAGACTGCCGGAGCAGGAGGATGAATGTATTGTAGATGAACATTTTTTTCGTGAAGAGCAGCTTGGCGAGACTCTGATAGTATCAGATGCAAATGATTCAGATGATAAGAAGCTGGTAAAACAGAAAACATACACGATTGTAGGCATATGCCGGTCATCTCTGTATACAATGTATGACAGGGGGACAACGTCCGTTGGTGACGGACACCTGGATGCTTTTGTTTATGTGCCAAAGACTTCATTTGATATGGATTATGATACCGATATCTATGTATCCTTTAACAAGAGTGCAGATATGGCGATCTATTCCGATGCCTATGACGATTTAGTGAAAGAAAAAGAGACTACATGGAAGACTTATGCACAGGACGAAGCAGATGTGAGGTATGACCGGATCCATGCAGATGCACAGGAGAAGATTGATGATGCAGATGATACATTGGCAAAGGAAGCTGCTGATGGAGCAAAGGAACTAGCGGATGCGGCAAAGGAATTATCCGATGGTAAGAGTCAGGTGGATGATGGGGAAAAGGCAATTGCAAAGGCAAAGAAAGAGATTGCGAAGCAGGAGAAGACACTGGCAGGCAAAGAGAAAGAATACAAGCAGGGGCTTTCTGAGTACAAGAATAATTACAAGTCATACAAAAGTGGAAAGAAGGCGTACGAAGAGGGACTTGCCGCATATAATAGCCAATATAGTGCTTATGAGCAGCAATTAGCGGAGTACGAAGCAGGAAAGACCGCCTATGATAAGGCAGTGAAAGAATATCAGGATGGTCTGGCACAGTATGAAACCGGTAAGGCATATTTAAGTGAGCAGCAAAGACAGGAACAGGAACAGAAATTATCTGCAGCTAAATTACAACTGGACACTACTGAAGCAACACTTACGGCAGCAAAGACACAGTTAGATGCAGCAGTGCAGGCTTTCGCAGAGAATAAGGCAACCTTAGACGCAACCGGAAAGCAGTTAACCAAAGCAGAAAAACAGTTAAAAAGTGCGAAGAAACAATTTGCTACGGCAAAGAAACAATTAGCAGATGGCAAAGAACAGATTCAGAAGGCAAAGGATACGATTGCAGCAAAAGAAAAGGAATTAGAGGATGCCAAACAGAAGCTGGCAGACGGACAGAAAGACTATGACGATGGAAAAGAGGAGTATGATACGAAGATTGCGGATGCGAAGCAGAAGATTGCAGATGCAAAGAAAGAGCTGGAGGATTTAGGACAACCGGAAGTGTATGTACTTGGCAGAGAGGCTAATGCAGGGTATTCCAATTTTGAAAATGATTCTGCTATTGTAAATGGTGTGGCAAAGGTATTTCCGATCTTCTTTTTCTTAGTGGCGGCATTAGTATGTATGACGACAATGACGCGTATGGTGGAGGAGCAACGGACGCAAATTGGCGTTTTTAAGGCATTAGGATATTCAGAAGCAACGATTATTGGTAAATATATCGCTTATTCAGGAAGCGCAGCCATAATAGGATCCGTCATTGGATATTTTGCAGGAACCTGGGCCTTTTCAAATGTGATATGGGTTGCGTACGGGATGTTATATGATATGGGTTCTTTGTGTTATGTGTGGGATGGAGGTCTGGCAGCAATCGCCATGTTAGTAGCCTTACTTTGTTCTGCGGGAACCACGTTTGTTGCGTGTTATCAGGAGCTACAGGAGATGGCGGCTATGCTGATGCGGCCGAAGGCACCAAAGGCCGGAAAACGTGTATTGCTTGAGAAGCTTCCTGTGGTATGGGATCATTTGAAATTCTTAGACAAAGTATCCGTGAGGAATCTGTTCCGGTATAAGAAGCGCTTTTTTATGATGATCATAGGAGTAAGCGGCTGCACGGCACTGCTTGTTGCAGGACAGGGTGTAAAGGATTCTATTGCAACGATTGCAGACACACAGTTTGATACCATTTCCCTGTATGACATGGTTGCGGCAGGCACACAGATAGATGATGTAGAAGGTATGGATTCTTATATACAGACAGCACAGGGAAGTGCGGATGCGACATCAGGTGATAAAGTTAAGAGTGTCAGCCTGCTTGTACCGAAGCAAGAGTCGGATTTTGATCTTTATATGGATCTGCATACAACGAATGGAGAGAGGGTTGCACTTCCAAAGGAGCAGGAGGTAGTGATCAGTTATAAGTTAGCAGAGGGGCTTGGAGTACAGGTTGGCGATACATTAGATATTCAGAATAGTGATCTGCAGGGCGGTACGGTAACTGTTAGTGGAATCTATCAGAATTATTTTAACCATTATGTGATCCTTAATGAAGCAACTTACCAGTCATTGTTTGGTGAGGAACCGGATTGGAATGCATTCTTTATAAATGTCAAAGAAGGAGCAGATGCAGACGAAGTGGCTGCTGCACTTATGAAAGAAAAGGATATTAATTCTGTTACGATTAGCCAGAATCTTAAGGATAAAGTAGCAGATATGATGAGCAGCCTTAATTATATTGTTATGTTGGTCATTGCCTGTGGAGCGATGCTTGCATTTGTTGTCATCTATAATCTCAATAATATTAATATTACGGAACGGATCCGTGAGATTGCCACGATCAAGGTGTTAGGATTCTATAAGGAAGAGACGAATTCTTATGTATTCCGTGAGAATATGATACTGACACTGCTTGGCAGTCTGGTCGGATTGGTGATCGGTCATTATCTGAATGCGTTTATTATGAATCAGATCCAGATTGATGCAATTGCATTTGATGTGCATGTAACGGCGATAAGCTATGTGATCAGTGTGGTACTTACTTTGCTGTTTAATCAGATTGTGAATCTCTTTATGTCACGTAAGCTGGAAGGAATTGATATGGCAGAGTCGTTGAAATCCGTTGAATGATGGCATTTACTTAAAAAAATAAAGAAAAAATACATGTTTTTGTTGACAATCCATATCGAAAGTGTGTATAGTTAAGTTGTTCCAAAGGAGGACATTACACAGGTAGTGTCTTCTTTTTTTATGCAAAAGGAGGGAGTAAGATGAATTTTTCAGAAGTTGTAAGTAAAGTAGATGATTTTGTGTGGGGACCGGTGATGCTGGTTCTATTGGTAGGAACCGGAGTTTATTTAACAATCCGGACGGGATTTCTTCCTTGGAGGAATCTCCCTTATGCACTGAAAAGTACATTGAGTAAAGAGGCGAGAACAAAGAGCAGAGGAGAAGGAGATGTATCTCCATTTTCTGCACTGACGACGGCATTGGCAGCTACAATTGGAACCGGTAATATTGTAGGTGTGGCAACGGCGATGGTATCCGGTGGTCCGGGTGCTTTGGTCTGGATGTGGATATCAGCCTGTTTCGGACTGACATCAAAGTTTTCAGAATGTATGCTTGCGATCAAGTATAGGGAAGTGAATGAGAAGGGTGAGATGTCCGGTGGACCAATGTACACGATGAAGAAAGCATTTAAGCATAAGAAGTTTGGTAGTGTGCTTGGATGGTTGTTTGCATTCTTTGCGGTAGTTGCATCTTTTGGTATTGGTAATATGACACAGGCGAATTCAATCGCATCTGCGTTAAATGAAACATTCCACATTCCGGTTGCGGCGGTCGGCATTATCATAACAGTATGTGCGCTGTTGATCATAGTAGGAGGAATTAAGAGCATTTCCAAGGTATCTTCTATTGTGGTTCCGGCTATGGCAATCTTTTATGTGATCTGTGGTCTGGTAGTTATTATTGGTAATATCGGCAATCTGCCATCCGGTGTAGCCATGATCTTTTCGATGGCATTTAGTGTCAAGGCAGTTGCAGGTGGGGCACTTGGTACGGTAGTATCTTCTATGATGGGAGCTATGCGGTATGGTGTTGCAAGAGGTGTGTTCTCCAATGAGGCCGGTATGGGTTCTGCGGCTATCACAGCGGCAGCAGCAACCACTGATGATCCGGTACGTCAAGGTTACATCAATATGACAGGAACTTTCTGGGATACGATCGTGGTCTGTACGATCACCGGTCTTGCTATTGCATCTTCCGGTGTGCTTGGGATGACAGCACAGAGTGCAGTGGGAACCTATACGGTAACGGATAACCGGATGGTCATTGAGGCTTCGGCTAATCATAAAGTTACAACAAGCGAATATGATATGATTGCAGACAGTGATACACAGGTTACATTAAAGGGCAAGGATGCAACGATTGCGCTGACGCCATATGAAGGGGATGCAGATCTGATCGCAACCGGAGTAACCAAAGCAGAAGTCGGAGAGGGTAGTATAACAGGAACCTGGCAGGGTGATGACAAGAACGTCTATAATTTTGGAAAGGACGGCTCTTACATCCGGGATGATCTGGTAGTTGGTTCTTCTCTTACGATTCAGGCATTTAAGACCGTGCTTGGTTCCACAGGTGGCTGGTTAGTAGCGATCGGTATTACGCTATTTGCATTTTCAACGATTCTTGGTTGGGAATATCATGGCGAGAAAGCCTTTGAATACATATTAGGAACGCATAAGTATAATATGATCTATCGTATTATCTTCTCTCTGGTTGCCTATATTGGTGCAACACAGACATTAGATCTTGTGTGGAACTTATCGGATATTGCCAATGCACTGATGGCAATTCCGAACCTTATCTGCCTGCTCATCCTAAGTGGTGAGATCGCACGGGATATGAAAGAATTCCAGAAGGTGATACAGGCAGAAAAAGCTGCGAAATAATTATTTATGACTATCGGACTGGCGCAGACTGACGATGAAAGAATTCATGCCGTTGGTGCTTTCTACGTGGATCTGCCCTTTGTGGTTGGCAACAATGGACTGTGCGATAGAAAGTCCGAGACCGAAATGTCCGGCTGTCCGGCTGCGGGCTTTGTCCGAACGATAGAAACGCTCAAACAATCGGATACGTTCCGATTCAGGAATCTCATCACCGGTATTACTTACGGTAAATACCAGATGGTGGGATTCCTTTTTTAATGTGATCTGAATCTGTCCCTGTGGACTGGTATAGGTCAGTGCATTGTCGATCAGGATGCCGGCTAACTGCTGGATCTGTTCCTTGACGCCGTAAAATGTCAGATCGGGGCTGATATCACTTTCCATGACAATGCCTTTTTCAAAAGCAATACTTTCCATAGGAAGAATCCGTTCAGAATTCGCAGGATTCGGGTTGTCCGGTTTGAATTCCCACTGCATAATGAAGCGCAGGTTGCTCTCGGCTTCGGAAGTGTTCTTGCTTCTAAAACAGAAAAATGCCGGAAATATGGCAGGGGCACGAAGTAGTGGAAACACCGGTACAGTGACTACAACACAGGAGTCTGATACGGTATCTACTATGACTGCATTTACAATTGAAGAGGGCGATCAGATGACGGTTACTATGTATGTAGATGAGTTGGACGTACTATCCATGAAAGAAGGACTTCAGGCAGAGATTACTTTAGATGCAGTAGAGGATACGACATTTGAAGGAACGATAACAAGTGTGGGTGCACAGGCAAGTTCAAGTGGTGGTGTGGCACAGTATCCGGTGAACATTACTTTTGATAAGACCGAAGATATGTTATCCGGTATGAATGCATCCGTAAAAGTAATATTGGAGGAAGCAGGCAATGTATTGACCATTCCTCTTACAGCAGTGACAGAGGAAGGAAATACAAGTTATGTGTATACCGGATATGATGAATCAACCGGTGAATTGTCCGGTAAGACAGAAGTTACCCTTGGAGTATCGGATGAGAACACAGTAGAAGTGACGGACGGACTTAACGAAGGTGATACCATTTATTATCAGATGGCTTGTCATTGCAGGTTGTATGGATCGCAATTGTATTTTCCGTATGTATTGGTGCTGCGTTTGGTATCTATCCGGCGCAGAAAGCAGCTAATAAACGTCCGATTGATGCATTGCGGTTTACTACATGACAAAATGATTTTAGATAAAAGGCATAAAATGATTTACGTTTTTTGTACATTGTGTTACAATAGATAGAAGATCGTAAATGACACCATTCGACAAATGGGGGTAGTTCTGTGCAAAAGATATTTCGAAAGAATGCAATTATAATTGTGACAATTGCAATATTGATATTATTTGCTCTAAATACCGTGGTTGCGGTGATCTCCTTGCGTAATCAGCAGTATCGGACATTTTCCAACAAATTGGATCAGATCATACAGACGATGAAGAACAATGATACCGAGTTAGATTCTATCAATGCAAATCTCAATGTGGATTATCTGACACGTGCGAAAGCAACGGCATATATATTAGAGCACAATGAAGAGGTGTTTGAGAGTGTGTCGCAGCTTAAGAATCTGGCAACGTTATTAGATGTGGATGAGATTCATGTCATTGATGACAAGGGTTATATTATTTATTCATCGGTTGCACAGTATATTGGATTAGACTTTCATGATGACGATCAGACAGCAGAGTTTCTATCGATTTTGGAAGATTATGATGAGTCGAATTGTTATATACAGGATGAACGTCCGAATGCAGCAGAAGGCAAAGAGATGAAATATGTAGCAGTTGCCAGAAGAGGACAGAAGGGAATTGTTCAGGTTGGACTGGTGCCGGGAAGACAGGTGAAGGAAACACAAAGGAATACTTATGAATATATCTTTTCTCTGTTCCCGACCGATGAAGGAGAAGAATTGTTCTCGATTGATTGCAAGAAGGATGTGCTGACAGCACTATCTGGTGGGATGCCGGATGCAGAATTGCAACAACGCTATACCATGGAACGTTTTGCTGATTGTTCGAAAGGAGCGATCAGGAAGAAGCAGGATGGAAGTTATTGGTATGTGGTGACAAGGGAATATAAGGATACATTGATCGGAGCGTCCATACCGGTTCGCGTCGTATTCCGCAATCTGGCATATAACATATTTATGACGTTATTCTGCCTCGTTTGTGTGGAAGTGATCATCCTGCTGTTGCTCAATTATCTCTTGAAGAGTAAAGTGATCAATGGTGTCCATGAGATATTAAGAGACTTAACGCGAATTACAGGTGGTAATTATGATGTAACTGTTACAGTGGGCGGTAATCCGGAATTTGAACAATTGAGTAAGGGTATCAATCAGATGGTGCAGAGTGTGATGAATTCATCTGACCGTATCGCAAAGATTATTGAGTTGAGCGGAATGCCATTGGTCGCATTTGAATATCAACCGGGCTGGGAACATGTGTATGTAACCAAAGGATTGAAAGAACTATTAGAGTTGTCACAAGATGATGTTGAGTATTTTTATGAGGATAAGCACAGATTTGTACAATGGCTTCGAGATATCATGGAGCATCCGATTGAAAAAGGTAGTGATACATTTCAGGTGAACGAGAATAAGTATGTGCGGATTCATCTAGCGGAAGAAAATGGAGGCTATCTGGGTGTTGTTACGGATGCGACAAAAGATGTAGAAGAACGTAACCGGATACATTATGAGAATAATCACGATCAGTTGACCGGTCTTAGCCGTTATCAGTATTTCAAACAACGGGCAGCGGGAATTATTGGAGCAATACAGCCGGGAGAGATGTATGCGGTTGTTATGATGGATCTCGATGCATTTAAGCAGATTAATGATAATTACGGGCATGATGTGGGAGACCGCTATCTGCAAAGTTTTGCCATGATGTTAACTAGTCAGCCGGAGGAACATTTTCTTCCTGCAAGACGATCTGGGGATGAATTCTGTATGTTGGTACATGGATATTATACGAGGGAACAGATCAAAGAACAGTTGGAGCAATTCTGGCTGCGGTTGTTGAAAAGCAATGTGCAATTATCAACGGATAAATGGAAGGCAATCCGGTCTTCGGGAGGTTATATCTGTAGCACAGATTCTGAGAGAGATATCACGGAATTGTTGCATTTGGCAGATGAAGCTTTATATGATGCAAAGGAACACGAAAAGGGATTTTTCAGGGAATATGGAAGAAAAGAGGAAGACAAAGGTGAATGAGAAACAGGATCTTTCTTATATTATGATTGAAGACAAGACAATTCCGGTTGTGTTAGAACGTAAGGAGAGAAAGACCTTGTCGATCGGAATACAGGAAGACGGTTCTTTGATGATTAAGGCTCCTTTGTATATGAAAAAGGAAACCATTGAACGGTTTCTGAATCAGAAACGATATTGGATCTACAAACAGGCAAAGCGGATGGAAGATAATCGTAAGAACCAGATTGTTTACAGCAGAGAGCAGGAGCGTGTATTACGGCAACAGGCAAGAATCAAATTAACAGAACGTACGGATTATTATAAGAAGATTTTAGGCGCTGAGTATAAAAGAATACGGATTGCGGATCAAAAGACCCGGTGGGGAAGCTGCAGCAGTACGGGTACGATATCATATAATTGGCATTTGGTTTTACTTCCAGATGCCATTCTTGATTATGTAGTGGTGCATGAGTTATGTCATTTGCAGCATATGAATCATTCAAAGGATTTTTGGGATCTGGTGGAGTGTATTCTTCCAGATTATCGCAGCAGACGGAAATGGCTGAAAGAAAATGGAGAAAGATATTTGGCTACCCATACAGCGAAATAACAGATATCAATGTATCAGGATCATTTTGTAAATGCTTTTTTTGTATTATCGCAGGAACACACAGGAGGGATATTACATATAATAAGGTGATAGAGCGTGGAGGTCGTATATGAAACCGACGATTATTATTGATGCCGGACATGGCGGGTATGATAATGGAGCATCTTACAATGGCAGGAAAGAAAAGGATGATAATTTACGGCTGGCTTTAGCGGTAGGCAGTCTTTTGGAACAGGATGGATTTCCGGTTGTGTATACCAGGACGACGGATGTGTACCAACGTCCGATTGATAAAGCCAGAATTGCAAATGAAAGTGGCGGGGATTATTTTGTGTCATTTCATCGCAATTCCAGTCCAAATGCAAATGCGTATTCCGGAGTGCAGACTTTGGTCTATGACGATTCTGAAATTACGGGGCAGTTGGCAGGCAATATTAATGAACAATTGAAGAAAGTAGGTTTTGATGATCTCGGGATTCCAATCCGGAAAGATCTGATCGTGTTAAGAAAAACGAAAATGCCTGCGGTCTTAATTGAAGCAGGTTTTCTGAATAATGATGCGGATAACGAGATATTTGATGGAAATTTTGATGCAATGGCACAGGCAATTGCAACGGGGATTGAACAGACAGTCAATGAAGCTCAGACAGAAAAACGGTTTGGAGTGCAAGTGGGATTGTTTCGACGATATGAGAATGCGATGTACCTGTTCAATAAGTTGATAAAGGAAGGATATTATGTACAGATTCGCGTCTATAATGGCTTGTATGCGGTGGTAGTAGGAAGAGAGGATACATTAGAAGGAGCCAGAATTTTAGAAAAGACATTGCAATCGGAAGGATATGCTACATTGATTGTGAATCTGTAATACATGCGGTAACCGGATAGGAGGAGATCATAGAAAAAGAACCACAGGTGTCTTCATAAAAAATTTAGAAATTAATACTCGTTTTTTTGAAAAGGTATGATATACTACTAACAATAGCTTGGTTTACATAATCAAGCATATTGACAAAGAAAAGGGTAGATAACATGAAAGATAATAGATGGAACAATAAAGTGCGTGCTTGGAGAAGGAAGTGGAACAGGCAGACAAAGAAACACTATGTATACTATATTGGATTTGTGCTGCTTGTGACACTTATTTCTATATTGGCTGCAGAGAGATCTTCTTACGGTAAGCTCAGAATGTGGTATTATAATCTTACAAATCGTGAGATTGTAGAAAAGGGAATTAAGGATGATCAGGAAGAGGTGAAATTATCTGACGTACGAGGTCAGTTCCTGACCCATTACCGGTATATGACATTTGGTAAAAGTGATCCGGGTGACGTGGATGTTACAGCACCGATGGTCGCGTTGACATTTGATGATGGTCCAAACCCGGATTATACCCGGAGGATATTAGATGTACTAAATGAGAATTATTCACATGCAACTTTTTTTGTTGTGGGAAATAATGCAGAAAAATACCCGGAGATGTTGCAGGAGATCATGGAGTCAGGAAATGAGATAGGAAATCACACATATCATCATAAGAATCTGACGGAAGAAGATATAGATACGGTGGTACAGGAGATTTCTGATGTAAACCATGTTGTGAAAAATGCCACAGGCAGGAATGCAACATTAATCCGGCCTCCGTTTGGAGCATATAATGATGAAGTACTTGACGTTTTGACAGAACCGGTTGTTTTGTGGGATATGGATACGGAAGATTGGAAAAGCCGTAATGCCAAAATGATAGCGGATAAAGTGATATCACAGGTAAAAGATGGAGATATCGTTTTAATGCATGATATTTATGACTCTACGGCAGAGGCAGTTGAATTCATGGTTCCAAAGTTAAAGGAGATGGGATACCAGATTGTTTCCGTGAGTCAGATGGCACAGTATAAAGGGAAAACGTTAGAATTGGGAAAGGCTTACGGCGAGATTGATGAGCTGACCGGACAATAGACATTTTCAAATGATGTGTCGGGTTTGCAACACATATTCAGGTGTGGTATACTGTTGGATGTAACGATTGGTAATTACGCAGTGGTTTATACGGAAAGCGTTGCAATCGGATAAGCTACAGGCAGATATAAGGAGGACAGAATTATGTGGGCATATGAAAGTGTATTTTATCAGATTTATCCATTGGGATTTTGTGGAGCACCATTTGAAAATGATGGTAAACAGGAGTCACGTATCTTGAAAGTAATAGATTGGATTCCGCATATTGAGAAATTAGGAGCGAATGCGATTTATTTTTCACCAGTGTTTGAATCAGATACGCATGGATATAATACAAGAGATTATACAAAGATTGATTGCAGATTAGGAACGAATGCAGATTTTAAGGAAGTGTGTGAGGAACTTCATAAAGTTGGAATCAAAGTAGTATTAGATGGTGTATTCAACCATGTAGGACGCGGATTCTGGGCATTTCAGGATGTACTTGCAAACAGGGAAGGTTCTAGATATCGTGACTGGTTCCATATTGATTTCGGTGGTAATTCGAATTATAATGATGGCCTTTGGTATGAAGGCTGGGAAGGTAACTATGATTTAGTGAAGCTGAATCTTCGTAATGAAGAAGTGATCCAGCATATCTTTGCAGCAGTCAAAGGATGGATTGATGAATTTGATATTGATGGTCTGAGGTTAGATGTTGCATATTGCTTAGATCATGATTTTTTACGTAGATTACGCCAGCATGTGGATGGATTGAAAGAGGACTTCTTCATTGTAGGAGAGACATTACACGGAGATTACAATCAGTGGATGAATGATGCAATGTGTAATTCTGTTACTAATTATGAATGTTACAAGGGCTTATTCTCCAGCTTTAACAGTATGAATATGTTCGAGATCTGTCATTCACTTGCGAGACAGTTTGGACCGGAAGACTGGACCTTATATA
>USBM01000010.1 GCA_900552885.1 uncultured Clostridium sp.
ACATTTATAATAATATCAGGAACAAACAAGGAGAACAAGAATGAGCGCAAGAGCAACGATTGCTGTATGGGCGGGTAAATTTACAACAAAATTATTGCGGTTGGCAGGCAGCGGAGGAACCTCCCTTCCGGGTAAGGTGGTATTGAAGATCTGTCCGGATATTCTGGGACATCTGGCAAAAGATGTGAAGATCATCTGTGTAACGGGTACGAACGGTAAGACGACAACCTGTCATATTATAAGAGATATGATCGAGGCAGAGGGTAAGACAGTATTTTGTAATGATGCCGGAGCGAATCTGCTTGGCGGCGTTGTGTCAGCATTTGTCGGGGCTGCAACACTTGGCGGTAAGATCAACACGGATTATGCACTGTTAGAGTGTGATGAGGCAGCACTGAAAAGTATTGTGGAACATTTTGGACGGCTGGATGTGACAGCAGTTGTGACGAATGTATTCCGGGATCAGTTAGACCGGTATGGAGAGGTGTTGACTACGGTCAATAAGATCCGGGCGGGGCTTTCCCAACTTCCAAATGTGAAGCTGGTGCTGAACGCAGATTGTTCGCTGACAAGTTCCTTAAGTGATCTTTCGCACAGTGAGATCCATTACTTTGGAGTGAATGGTCCGCTTTATGAGGGCACATCATCGGACATCTCGGATGCGGTATATTGCATTCATTGTAAGACGAAGTACCAATATCATTATCATACATTTGGACATCTCGGAGGTTTCTATTGTGAGAAGTGCGGCTATCACAGACAGGAGCCGGAGGTGGCGTTAACGAAGGTGATCGAATGGAAAGATGCATCTTCTGTGATCGCAATGGATGTATTTGGTGAGAAGGTGGAAGCGGAGGTTATGCTTCCGGGTGGATATAATCTGTATAACGCATTGGCGGCAACGGAAGTAGCACATCTGCTCGGATTACCGAATGAACAGATTGTTAAGGTGTTAGGAGGGCTTACCACACACTTTGGACGAATGGAACAGGTGATGCTTAACAATGCACCACTCCATCTGGTACTGGTGAAGAATCCGGCGGGGTTTAATGAGGTATTGCAATTTCTGATCCAACAGCGTCCAACCGGGAATATTGTTTTCGGATTGAATGACAACTATGCCGATGGAAAGGATATCTCCTGGATCTATGATGTAGAGTTTGAACGATTGACGCAAGCGGCTTCCGGTGCAAAGCATTTCTATTTTACCGGAAAACGTGCGTATGATATGCAGTTAAGATTAAAATACGCAGACTTTGATACGACGAAGTTCAGCGTAGAGAAGGATTATAAGACACTGATCACGCAGTTACAGCAGAGTGGGCAGGAGACATTTCTGGTGTTGTCCTATACCTGTATGCTGGAGTTCCGTGATAAACTGGCGGAATTTGTACCGCTTAAGAAGTATGACGCATCCTAAAAGGTGAAAAGAAATAGTGAAACAGGGTATATGACCTTTAGGTCTGACATCCGATCAGAAAGGAAAAAGCATGGATCGAGAATTACACATATGTCATCTGTATTATGATATATTGAATCTGTATGGTGATAATGGGAATATCCGTACGTTAGAGAAACGGCTTGCATGGCGTGGCATTGGCTCGAAGGTGACACAGCTTTCGTTTGGTGAGGTGAACCGTGACGAAGACTACGATATCATTTTCATTGGGGGAGGACAGGACTTTGAGCAGGAGATACTGGTGAAGGATCTGTTTGATCATAAGGAGCAGTGGCTCAAGGAAGAGATCGACAAGGGAACGGTCATTCTTGGAATCTGTGGCGGATACCAGATGCTCGGTAAGTATTACGAGGCGGCAGACGGTACCAGAGTGGATTTCTTAGGTGGAATTGATGTCTATACAACGGCATCCGATAAGCGGATGATCGGCAATTTTGCGTATGAGTACACGAAGGAGAATGGGGAGACATTTCCAATCGTTGGATTTGAGAATCACAATGGACAGACCTGGCTTGGTGATGGCGTGAAGCCAATGGGGAAGATCATTAAGGGATATGGCAACAATGGAGAGGATGGAACGGAAGGCGCACGTTACAAGAATGTATTTGCAACCTATTCACATGGCCCGTTGCTGCCAAAGAATGCACGGATTGCAGATGAGTTGTTAGAGATTGCGTATGAGCGTAAGTATGGGGAGCAGCTTCCGCCGTTAGAACATGAGATGGAAGATGCGGCATTGAATGACATCAGACAGCAGTTGGGGTGCTGATATACACAGCAGGAGGTTATGTGAGAAACGAGACGCAGAAGGTAAAGTTACTATATATTGCACAGATATTATATGAAGAGACGGATGAACAGAACATATTAACCGGGGATGATATCGTAAAACGCTTACGGGAGAAGGGGATTGCCTGCGAGCGGAAGAGTGTGTATTCTGATCTGGATGTACTCGCAGAATTTGGAATGGATATTATAAGAGGACGCAGAGGGGCATATCTTGCATCGCGTACATTTGAAGTGCCGGAACTTAAGTTATTGGTGGATGCGGTGCAGTCGGCTAAGTTCATCACAGAGGCGAAATCACGGGAACTGATCGGAAAATTGGCACATTTAACAAACAGGCAGGAAGCGGCAAAGTTTACGGATCAGGTTGTGGTACATGACCGTGTCAAGATGATGAATGAGAATATCTATTACAATATTGATGCGATCCATGAGGCAATGCGGGAGAATAAACAGATCACATTTATCTATTATATGTGGAATGCGGATAAACACCTGGTGCCGAAGAAAGGCGGAGAGAGGTATGTGCTGTCACCGTGGTTTTTTGAATGGGATAATGACAAGTATTATCTGGTCGGATTTGAGGAGCAGTCAGCACAGATGCGACATTACCGGGTAGACAAAATGAAGTCGATCGAAGTAAGGGTGCAGAACCGTTTGGGACGGCAGGAGTATGCTGCGATTGATCTTAGTACATATGGTAATCAGACCTTTGGTATGTTTGGCGGAGAGACAACAACGGTTCGTCTGTTGGTGGATGGGTCACTTGCCGGGGCGATGATCGATCATTTTGGAACGGATGTGTGGATGCACAGAACCAGAGAATGTGGATGTGGAGAGGAAGATGTGCTTCATACAGAAGCGGATCGGGAAATAGTGACAGCCGGAGCCGGGCAGGGTGACAAGAGGAATGCGGTAGAGGGGAGGTTGTCAGTTGTTATAGACACCGTTGTCAGTGACCGGTTCTTTGGATGGATCTTTGGATTTGGGGATAAAATAGAGATTGTGGAACCATCCTGGGTACGGCAGAGGTATGAGCAGATGCTTCACAAGGTATTAGATGGTATGAGCAAGAATGTCTGACGATGTTACCTGATACCAAGTAAGGGCGTCTGACCTTAAGTCTGACACCTGACTGGAAAGAAAGCAGTGAGAAGTAAGGGCGCTGACTATAAGTCTGACACACTGATCGGAGAAGAAAGGGGATACACATGAAGAAATATTTAATGGCATTGGATCAGGGAACAACGAGTTCAAGATGCATTATCTTTAATAAGAAGGGCGAGATCGTGTCTTTGGCACAGAAAGAGTTCACACAGTATTTTCCACAGTCCGGATGGGTGGAACATGATGCGAATGAGATTTGGGCATCACAGGCAGGGGTGATGACAGAAGCCATGGCAAAATGTTCGATCGAAGCAGAAGAAATTGCGGCGATCGGCATTACGAATCAGAGAGAGACAACTATCGTGTGGGATAAGGAGACAGGAGAGCCCATTTATCATGCGATTGTCTGGCAGTGCCGCCGGACGGCGGATTATGTAGATCGGTTGAAGGAAGAGGGCTATGACAAGGTCATCAAGGAAAAGACCGGTTTGATCGTTGATCCTTATTTTTCTGCGACAAAGATCAAATGGATCTTAGATCATGTAGAGGGAGCCAGAGAGAAAGCCGATCAGGGAAAACTGCTATTTGGCACGGTAGATACGTGGCTGATCTATAAGATGACAAAAGGACGGGTGTTTGCCACGGATGTGACCAATGCATCCCGGACGATGTTGTATAATATTCATTCTTTGTGCTGGGATGAAGAATTGCTTGATAAGTTTGGGATACCGGCATCTATGTTACCGGAAGTCAAGCAATCTTCTGAGGTATATGGAATGACAAGAAAGTCCCTGTTAGGGGAACCGGTGCCAATTGCAGGTGTTGCCGGGGATCAGCAGGCGGCATTGTTTGGGCAGTGTTGTTTTGAGGCAGGACAGAGTAAGAATACGTATGGAACGGGTTGCTTTTTATTGATGAATACGGGGGAACAGGCAGTCGATTCGAAGCACGGTCTGCTTACTACAATCGCAATCGGACGGAATGGTAAGGTACAGTATGCATTAGAGGGAAGTGTGTTTGTAGCGGGAGCGGCAATCAAATGGTTAAGAGATGAATTAAAATTAATTGATAATGCGGCGGAGACGGAAGAACTTGCCAATTCGGTACCGGACAGTAATGGCGTGTATGTCGTGCCGGCATTTACCGGACTTGGTGCGCCGTATTGGAATGCTTATGCAAGAGGGGCCGTGTTTGGATTGTCACGCGGAGCAAACCTGGCACATTTTGTGCGGGCAACCCTGGAATCGCTGGCATACCAGTCGTTAGATGTGATCCGTGCAATGGAGGAAGATGCAGAGATTGCGGTTACTTCACTTCGGGTAGATGGAGGTGCCAGTGCCAATGATTTTCTGCTACAGTTTCAGGCTGATATCCTGAATGGAGAGATCATCCGTCCGAAGGTGGCTGAGACGACAGCGTTGGGGGCCGCTTATCTGGCAGGACTTGCAGTGGGATATTATCAGGATGTGGATGAGATTCAGTCTAACTGGCAGCGGGATAAGGAATTCACACCACGGTTTAGGGAAGAGGAGAGAGAACATCTGTATGCAGGATGGAAGGATTGCGTGAAAAGAATCATATAAAGAGATCCTGTGTGAATAGAATGGTATAAAAAGAAATGCAGTGGTGTACACACAATCAACACAAATTTGTATTAAGGTTACTATTTAACCAAAAGAATAATCAGGAGGGATTATTATGACAGGAATAACAATACAGGCGATAACGGGAATGGGGAGTACGTTGTGTCATATGGCAATGGGGCTCTATTCCAATTATGGATATGGTGGATACGGGTATGGCTATGGATACGGATATCTGTCTTACCTGGTGTTTATGTTACCGGCACTGCTGCTTGGCTTATGGGCGCAGTTTAAGGTAAAGTCCACATTTAACAAGTATAATAATGTACGTAATTCGAGAGGGATTACCGGTGCAGAGGCTGCACGGATGATCCTGGACAGGAACGGACTTTCTTATGTCGGGATCGAGCATATATCGGGATCACTTACCGATCATTATGATCCGAGAGACAATGTGATCCGTCTGTCGTCTTCGGTATATAATTCCACCTCGATCGGGGCAGTTGGAGTAGCAGCACATGAGGCAGGACATGCCGTACAACATGCGGAAGAATATGCACCGATCAAGTTGCGGAATGCGATCATTCCGGTCTGCAACTTTGGTTCAAGTGTCGGACCGATCATGATCGTGATCGGATGTTTCTTCTCCGGACAGTTTGGAAGAAGCCTGATCTTTTTTGGAATTCTGCTGTTTTCATTAGTTGCACTGTTTCAGTTGGTAACGCTTCCGGTCGAATTTGATGCATCGAGCCGGGCACTTTCTGTTATCCGGGATAGCGGAATGTTTGCGGATGCGGATTACAAGGGTGCAAAGAAGGTGCTTTCCGCTGCAGCCATGACTTATGTAGCGGCACTGGTAACATCAATCATGCAGATCCTTTACTATGTAACAAGGTTCTTAGGAAATGGGCGTGATAGAGATTAAGAAAATCTTCATTTGACGGAATGTGATGTGAAGTATATGATAAGTATGATGTCAGAGATTATAAGTTGACAGGGAAGAAAGGAAAAGAATCATGAGAAGATTATATAAGAGAGTAACAACAGTGGCACTTGCAGCGGCTATGGTGTTGAGTCTTCCGGCAGCGGGAATGACAGCGAAGGCAGATTCTGCGGCAGATGCACAGCCGGGAGATGTATATGTATCCTTTGGTGCGGATCTGTCCACTGATGAGAAGAAGACCGTTATGGATCTGATGGGAATTACGGAGGATGATCTGGAAGACTATACGGTTGGTGAGATCACCAATGAGGAAGAACATGAATATCTGGGTGATTATCTTGATTCGAGTGTGATCGGTTCAAGAGCGTTATCTTCTGTTATGGTAGAATTAGGAGAGGATGGCGATGGAATTACGGTAGAGACAAAGAATATCTCTTATTGTACCAAAGGAATGTATACGAACGCATTGATCACAGCAGGAATCGAGAATGCAGATGTAACTGTTGCGGGACCGTTTGAGATCACAGGTACTGCCGCATTGGTAGGAGCAATGAAGGCATATTCAGATCTTACGGGCGAAGAAGTGTCCGAACAGAGTATGGATGCTGCTGTGAATGAGTTGGTTGTCACCAGTCAGATGGCACAGGATATCAATTCTGATGATGTTGAGCAGTTGATGGCATTTGTGAAGGCCAAGGTTGTGGAAGAAGGATTGAATAATGACGAGGCGATTGGCAAGGCGATTGATGAAGGTGCCAAAGAATTAGGCATATCCGTAACGGATGAAGAGAAGCAGACCATTATCTCTTTGATGAAGAAGATCAGCAAGCTTGATCTTAATATCGACAGCATGAAAGAGCAGGCGAAGGATTTATTCAACAAGTTAGAGGATATGGGGATTGACAAGGAGCAGGCAAAGAACTTCTTCCAGAAGATCATTGATGCATTGCAGAGCTTCCTTAATAGTATTTTTGGATAGATAGATGCAATCAAAATATGCGTGTATCACTAATGTGATACACGCATATTTTAGATTTGGTAAAAGAATTGTGATTTTCGAACATTATGTGAAATTCATTGTAATTTTTACAATAAGTGGTAAAATGGGGCTATCGTGTGTAAAAACAGGGTATACTATCCGTAAAAGTAAGAAGTGACCGGAGCAAGGAATGAGGATGTTCCGGCATTAGAAATGCGGAGAATGGACCATGTTTTATGAAATGAAAAGAGGCAGAGTGGGATATATCACTTATGCCGAATTACAGGATGATTCCGTTATGTATGGTTTCCCGGAAGAAACTATTCGGGCATGTAAGGAGAATCTACACAACTTTCGAAGTGATACGATCGTGACAGGAAAACTTGTATTCACTGTATTAGATCTTATCAATTTGCTACAGGTATTTGATGACAAAGACAGATTAGCAATCTATGTACAGAGTGATCTGTGTCTGTTTGTGGAGATCCGAGATGACGATGAGAGTATACGTCAATTGTTCGATCGGGTGGTGGCCAGTTACTGCGGAGAGGCGAAATCAAATGAGATTAATCTTCGCCACACGGTTCCGGAGAAGTTCCTGTACCGTTTCTTAGATCTGTTGATTCAGGAGGACCGCAAGTTCTTAGAGAATATGGAATTTAACATGAGTGCGTTGGAGACCAGAATTCTGAAAGAACGGGTGGATGCCGCATTTATCAATGAGATCTTATTGATGAAGAAGGAGCTCATGTATATGTGGAATTATTATGATCAGTTGATCGATATCGGTGAAGTGCTTCGTGATAATGATAATGAGATGTTTCCGCCGGAGAATGTAAGACGCTTTGCAACATTTACGGAGCGGACGATGCGGCTTTCCGAGAATGTGAAGCATCTGAAAGAATATGCGGTACAACTGCGGGAGACACACGATGCCATGTTAGATTACAATCTGAACAACATTATGAAGCTGTTTACAGTGATCACAACGATATTTCTGCCACTGACGCTCATTGTCGGCTGGTATGGAATGAATTTTGCTGACATGCCGGAACTGACATGGAAGTATGGTTATCCGGGAGTGATCGTATTCTCAGTGATCGTAGTTGGAATCTGTATCATAGCTTTCAAAAAATATAAGTTGTTTTAAACAAGGAGGAACACATGCTAAGCAAAATATTAATTTCAGTTGCGGCGTTACTTATACTGGCCGGACTGTTGGGACTTAAGATGAAGACGGTTGGAAAAAGACTTCTCTTTGTATGCATTGCGGAGGTCGGAATAGTGATGTTGTCGGTTGCGGAGATGAATACGTATGGATTAGTGGGTGGATGCTTTCAGGTAATCTATCGTATTCTTGCCATAATTCCCGGCATTTTACTGTTTCGTAGTATTTGCAAGAGAAACGGAATTACAGACATCGAAGGGTTGAATGGCGTCGGGCGTAAGATGCCATATACATACACTTTGCTTGTATTCTTATGCATGGTGACAATTGGTATTCCGATTACAGGAACTTTTACCGGCATAATCTATTCGGAGATTGGATTGTTGGCAGGTGGATATGGCGTGTTCACATATGTTGGTCTCATCGGTAATATATTGGGAATTGTGGTTCCGGTTGTGCTGCTGTTTCCGATGCTTCGACGGATGTATTTTCCTGAGAAAGAAAAGGATTCTGAGGCAGATACAATCGTCCATACAGAAGAAGTATCAAATACACAATCTGATATGGATACAGAGAAAGGCATGGAAGATGCAGGAGCAGTGCTAGAGAATGTCGATCATGTGGAAGAAGCAGTAGGAATCTCTCCTTCTCCGGCGAAGAGCCTGCTTACAATTAGCTGGCTGCTTGCAGCAGTGTTACTTGTGTTTTCATTATATCAGCAGCCGGTGCTTGTTGTGATCAGTACGGTTATGCAGAAGTTCTTTAGTTAGGTGGTGGATGAGATGGCGAATAATTATGGCGTATTGTTAATCTTTTTGTTTCCGGTTCTGGGTGGTATCATTGGTTTCTTTCTCGGTAAGAAGGATAAGGGAACGCGCAATGACTGGATCGATATTGTTGTTATAGTACAGCTTGCCATGCTTGCGTACCTTGCATATATGACGATCGGTAAGGGTGAAACATTTGAGTTGTCACTTGGCAGTTTCCTGGGATTGGGTCTTTCCCTTACTATGAATGTTGTAACGGTGTTACTGAGTGCACTGACAACCGTGATCGTTGCAATTGTGACACAATTTATGAAAGAGTCTATGAAGAAGGAAGAAAGCAGCAACCGGTTCTATCTCTTGTTTATGTGTACATTTGGCATGGTGCTGGGGGCATGTATGACGGACAATTTGTTTAACTTCTTTATGTTTATTACATTGGCACTGTTATTTGCGTGGCCACTGATCATGCATCGCAGAGATCAGATGGCACTTCGCAATGCCGGTATCTATATTGGATTTGTGATAGCAGGAATGGTATTGGTCTTAACAGGAATTGTGATCCTGTTCGGTTATCTTGGCAGTGTGAATTATTCCGGGATGTATTCCTCTGTTATGTCAAGAGGAGGAAGCGGAGCCCTGTTGATCGCCGGTCTGCTGGTAAGTCTTGGTTTTGCAATGACGGCAGGGATATTCCCGGTACAGTTCCAGGTGACAAGGGGATGTTCTTATGGATTGATCGAGATCTCAACTTTGTTATCTTCTCTCGTATCCAAGCTTGGAATCTATGGCATTCTGGTTATAGCGGTAGATCTGTTTGTAGAGAATAAGTTCTATGGAAGAATTCTTCTGGTCACAGCACTGATGACAGCAATCTGGGGATTGCTTGTTACGTTGACCGCTACGGATATCCGTAAGATTCTGATGGGAATTGATGTTGCGACCAATGGTTTCAATCTGTTGGCAGTCAGCCTGCTGGTATTAGGTGGCAGTTCGAACCAGTATGGAGTACGCAGTGTTGTAAATCTGCTATTTGCGGGAGCATTATCTATTGCAGTCTTATATATGGTGTCCCTGGAACTGGTCCGCCGCAACCGGACATATGAGATCAAGGGGCTGGTTGCATCAGGCAAAGGCAATCCGTTACTTGGAGCCGCTACACTGCTTGCAGGTGCAAGCCTTGCGGGCGTGCCGGGAACACTTGGCTATCTTGGCTATGCGACTTTGTTTAAGTCAATCTCAACCGGCATCGGTTGGAAATGGCTGGTTGTAGTATATATTATTCTCTGGGGATTCCTGATGACAGCAGTATTGCGGATCTTCATGAAGTTCTTTGTGAGCAAACCGGAGGAGACACTTCGCATTCTGACTTCGGATGAAGAACGGTTGGTCGGAGAGAACAGTCTGGAAGAAAAAGGAAAGGATGACCACAAGGCATATCGTTTTGGAGAGATGCTGCTTCTTTTAGCAGGGGTTGTCCAGGTTGTTATAGGTGTCATTCCTCAGTGGACTGCGAACCGGAAGGCGGTTATTAATCCGTTCATTACTTTTTGCAATATGAATGAGA
Organism: uncultured Clostridium sp.; assembly: GCA_900552885.1. Lineage (GTDB taxonomy): Bacteria > Bacillota > Clostridia > Lachnospirales > Lachnospiraceae > CAG-590. The sequence continues at coordinate 10,357 of USBM01000010.1, forward strand.
CGGTACATCTGGATGTCAATGTATTCTCTAAGAACATTCTGTTAGCAGCCGGTATCGCCGTATTGCTTTGTGCTGTACTCTATACGAATCTGGTACATGGAATTCTGCTCCGTGTGATCCGGAACCGGAAGAATAAGAAATTGAAGGAAGAAGCAGAGCAAAGTAAAGAAAATATGTAATTATTCACAAAAATAATTGTTGAAGATTACGGATATTCGTATTACAATAAATGTAGCACTGCTGGGAAGGAAGATCCTATGGCCAGGGGAGCAACTAATTATAACGGAGGTTACAGAATATATGGATAAGAATGAGATCAAAGACAAGCTGTTAGAGATCATTGAAGAAGAGATGCCGGAAGTGGATAAGGCAAGCATTGATACCACAGCGTCTCTTGCAGATGATGGATTGGATTCGGTATCTCTGATCAAAGTGATCGTGGATGCAGAAAAGACATTCGATGTTGCGTTTGATGATAGAGAGCTTGCGCTTAATAAGTACGAGAACTTGGATGATATGGTGGAATTGATTGAAGAGAAGTTACAATAGTTGAGGAGGATTACATATTATGGCGAACAAAGTAGTATTACCTGTTAAGTATCCTGCCGTTACTTCATGGCAGTGGCATGCAACCCTTTTTTCAATCTTAGGGGATGATGAGAACGCAAAGAGATGGATCTATAGTAATTATATTCAGTTGCGTTGCTATAATATTGCAGAGTATACGACCGGAGATGAGATCTTATTGTGCGATATGATGCCGGGTTCAAGTGCGATGAAAGAGTGTCCTTACCTGATCTTTTCACTGATCACTAAGCCACAGATCGAGAGTTATTGTGGAGATGTGATCGACTTTATCGTGAAGACGATCGATCTTGGCGGATATGTCTATGGTGCATTTGATGAAGCGAAGATGTTATGTGATGTCAGTGTAGATTATAAGTTCTCTCATGAGTTGTTCATCTATGGTTACAATATGGAAGAAGAAGTATTCTATGTTGGCGACTTTACATTTAAGGATAAGTATTCCTATACAACGGTGTCCTTTGAAAAGGTGAAGTCCGGATTTGATGCATTGACAGCCGGAGAAGATCACGTATTTAAGGATGATTATAAGGGAACCCGTGGACTTTATGTTATTCAGAAGAATACAGATAACCGTTATTATGATATTGATCCTGCTTTGATCAAGGATACTTTGAGAGAGTACCTGAATGGAGATGACACGAAGAATCATTTCCGTATGATGCGTAACCGTTTTGATGATACGGTGTTTGGCGTGAATGTATATGATGCACTTCTTACCAGAGTAGATAAGCAGTTGCATGAGGAGGAACCGGACTTTGATATCCGTGCCCTTCACATTGCATACGATCATAAGGTATTAATGTTAGACCGGTTGAAGTATCTGATGGCGAATGAAGTCATTCCGTTTGAACAGGAGTTGTTAGATGAGTATGCGATCGTTGTTGATAATATGTTAGCAGCACGTAACCTTTTGGTTCGTATCTCTGTAACGAATGAGATTGAGGCAGGAGCAAGAATTAAGACATACCTGAACGATGCCAAAGCGAAGGAGATGGCGATCTTAAGCCATGTTGTGAATGAGTTATAGAAAGGTAACCGGTTGATGTTACATTGTTATTATATGAACTTGAATTGTGACTGCTCAGTAGAGCAGTCACATGCTTTTTATGAGGAACTGCCGGAGGAACGTCAGGAGAGAATACGGCGTATGAAGAATCCGGCACTGGCAAAAAAGAAGATCTTTGCAGGACATTTTCTACAGAGGATCTTAGCAGAGGAGACCGGAATAGATCCCGGAAGACAGCAATATGTATATAACAGGATGGGAAGACCGTCATTAACAGGCAGTACATTAGATTTTAACCTGTCGGATTCCGGGGAATATGTGGTATTGGCAGTCAGTGACCGGGCAGTGGGGATTGACATTGAACGAAGGAAGAAGAATCATCTGGCGGTCGCAAAGCGATGTTTCTGTCCGGAGGAATATGAGGATATTATTGCAGTTGCAGATCCACAGGAACAGGAACGACGGTTTCTGGCATATTGGACAATGAAAGAAGCCTATGTGAAGTGTGAAGGGAGCGGTCTGACGATCCCGCTTGATTCGTTCCGGGTCGTGTGGGATGAAGGTTATACCGGATCACACATTCTAATAGAAGAAAAGGATGATGGTTCTGTTGCTGTGGCATACGGATGTACGACATTGCTATCCGGGCGCACAGAAGAGTATTGTGTATCGGTGTGCCAGCGGGAACCGGTCGGGGATGTGTGTCTGATGGAGATGAGATTGTAGTATGGGAATGACGGATCATATGCATAGAGAATAGGAATAAGGATGATCTGATAGAAAAATTCCTTGATGTTTGTGGTACTGATTGGGGAAAAACACGGGAATACGGGAAAATTTGGAAAATGCATAGACAAATCTGATAGAAAATGTTTTGATAAGAAAAGATCATTATGCAAAATGTTGCATGGAAATATATAGAAGGTGAGTGAATGTACATTCACCTACAAAAAGAGTTTGCTTTCTACAGGATTCGTGCTATAATAACATGCGATATGTAGTCTGATTGTTGTACCTTTTATGAATGAATGGATGACTTTTCACAATGGATGGGAAGCTGTTTTGCCTTGACAGATGGAGAGTTAACGTGTATAGTTACAATCGGAATGCAGTAGTAGTAATAGTGTCAGCTATAGCAGATAAGAAGAACTGCCGGTGGCAGCGTTTTTGGATGATCGAATACAACGGAGGGATGTGGAATGGAACGGAATCAGGGAATTATTGATTTTCACAGTCACATTCTCCCGGGTATTGATGATGGAAGCAGGAGTACAGCACAGTCTTTGGAGATGATGAAGTTAGAACTTGATCAGGGAGTAAGAACCATTGTTGCGACTCCTCATTTTTATGCAGACAAGGTTTCTGTGGACACGTTCCTTACGAGAAGGCAGCATGCCTATGAGAAGGTACTCGGTGCCATTGAAGAAGAGGGACTGGATGCACCGGTCTTTCATCTGGGTGCAGAGGTATATTATTTTGGTGGGATCGGCAAAGCCGAGATGCTGCCAAAGCTTTGCATGGGTGACAGTGATATCGTACTGTTGGAGATGCCGTTTTGTCAGTGGACGAAGGATATGTTGGAGAATGTCGAGCAGATCCTTACGAAGCAGAAGTTACATATTATATTAGCACATATTGAACGGTATTATGATTACCAGAAGAAGAAGGACATCTGGGATGCTATTTTTGATCTGCCGCTTGTTGCACAGATCAATACCGGAAGTTTCCTGAATTGGAAGAAAAGAGGAAGATGTCTTAAGTTCCTGAAGGAAGACTGGGACGTTGTACTTGGCAGTGATTGTCATAATACGCAGACGAGAATACCGAACCTTGCTCCGGGCAGGGAAGTGATCGGGAAGAAGTTAGGACGGGCACGATTGGATGCCATTGATGAATTGGGAGAAAGGATCATACCACAATGAATCGCAAACAGAAGATGAAGATTGCAGGACAGATTGGTCTGGTAGTCCTTGGAATAATTGTAATATATTTGATCGTTATGCTCATTGATAACCGGATCGGCATATTTGATTCCGGCGAAGATGAGGATGAGTCTTATGAGGAAGAGGAACTTCCGATCGAGATTGACGGGCAGGAATATGAACTTGCCCATGATATGAAGACGTACCTTATTATGGGTACCGACAACAGCGGGAATGAGGAAGCCGAAGACCGTGACAGTTATGACGGTTCGATGGCAGATTTTATGTTATTGGTGGTCGTTGATGACACCGATCAGACATACCGGTACATCCAGCTCAACCGGGATACGATCACGAAGGTGCCATTATTACAGAAAGACCATACGGCATATGCAAGTGCAGATATCCAGATGTGTGTATCTCATGCATATGGTGGAAGTAAGGAAGAGGGCTGTGAGAATACAGTACGTACCGTGTCGATGTTCCTTCATGGAATACCGATCGACGGCTACTACGCCATGAAGATGGAGGCAATTCCGGAACTTAACCATGCAGTTGGTGGAGTGACGGTTACCATAGAAGATGATTTTACAGAGATTGATCCGGAGATGAAGCCGGGGGTCACACTGAAGCTTAGTGATGAGCAGGCTTACACATTCGTTCACAGCAGAATGGATGTTGGAGATGGACAGAATACTTCGAGAATGCGCCGCCATAGAACTTATATGGAAGCACTTGCCAAGACTGTGCAGGAGCAGGCAGCACAGGATAAGAAGTATGTGAACCGTATCTATAAGGAATTAATGGACTATTCCACAACGGATATGGGAAGCAAGTCATTCGGTAATATTGCTTCGAAGATCAACAGCTATACCGACCGGGGATTGGTTACACCGGAAGGAGAGACCAAGGTAGGAGTGAGTGAAGCACTTGCTGACGGATTAGAGCATACCGAGTTCTATGCCGATGAGGATGCTTTGGTGAAGCTGATCCGGGATACATATCCGCTTACCGAAGTGGACGATACAGAAGATGGAGAGGAATAGGATACTATGAACCAGGAAACATTAACACAGCAGACAGAGAATGACGAGATGGAGATCGACCTGCTGGAAGTATTTTACTATTTGAAGGCAAGAGCATTATGGCTGATATTGGCATTTGTCATCGGTGCAGTTGTGACCGGCTTTATCACCCTTGCGTTTGTTACACCGAAGTATGAAGCGACTTCGAAAGTGTATATGGTTGCTTCTTCGAGTGATTCTATGGTAGATCTTACCGATCTTAATATTGGTACTTCTCTTTCGCAGGATTATGTGGAATTGATGAAGATCCGTCCGGTATTCGAGGATGTTATTGAAGATCTTGATCTGGATTATGATTATGATACATTACTTGGAATGACAGCAATCGGTACAGTCGGAGATACCCGTCTGATGAGTATTACGGTAACAAGTACCGACCCAAAAGAGGCAAGAGATATTGCCAATGCATTGGCAAAGCAGGCTGTTACTTATGTACCGAAGGTCATGGCAGTACAGAAACCACGTGTTGCAGAGAAAGCGATCACACCGGAACATAAGAGTTCGCCAAGTTTGTCGAAGAATACGTTACTCGGTGGTCTGGTTGCGTTTGTAATCTTAGCAGCAGTCTTTGTAGTACAGTTGTTGATGGATGATACATTCAAGTCTGCCGAAGATGTCGAGAAGATGCTTGGAGTTATGCCTCTTACCGTTATCCCTGAGGGTAACTTAGAGACGATTGATGATAAGGCAGAGGAAGATATCAGGAAGCAGAAGCGCAAAGAGCGTAAGAAGCGAGAGAAAGAACGTAAGAAAGAGGGGAAGAACAATGCCAACTAAGAATTATGTGAAAGCAACCGTCGGCAATATGCCGGAACTTCCCTATGCAATAGAAGAAGCGGTCAACCGTCTTCGTGTTAATATCGGATTCCTTGGTGAAGATGTCCGTAAGATCATGGTCATCAGTACCACACCGGATGAAGGTAAGAGTTTTGTTACGATGCAGTTGTGGAGACAGCTTGCAGAAGCAGGTACTCCGACCGCATTGATCGATATGGATCTGCGTAAGTCCGTTATGGTGGACAAGTACCAGATTGCAAGAGAAGATGGCAAGAAGATTCAGGGAACCTCTTATTATCTTGCCAATAAGATGCCGATAGAAGAGGCGATGTTACAGACGAATATCGGTGCAGGAGCAGTACTCCCGAACGTTGATAACGTGGTGAACCCTTCGATGCTCTTAGAGAGTAAGAAGTTAGAAGATACATTGAATACATTAACAGAAGAATTCCGTTATGTGGTGCTTGATTGTCCGCCACTTGATCTTGTATCTGATGGAGAGCGGATCGGTGCCTTATGTGATGGTGCGATCTTAGTTGTCCGTGGTGGTGAGACACCGAAGAGTATGATCCGGAATTCCATCCGTCAGTTGGAGCGTGCCAACTGCCCGTTGTTAGGTGTTGTGCTTAACCGTGTGAAGGGTTCCGGCAGTGGTTACTATTATAAGCAGTACGGTGGTAAGTATGGCTATTACGGCAAGGATGGTTACTACTACAAGTAAGTTATGTGAGTTCCCTGATGTGCATTGCAGATCGGGCTCAAATATAAGTATTGAAGGAAGGAGGATATAATCGTGAAGTCATTAAAGAAAAAGTTAGCAGGTATCTTAGCTATGACTATGTTAGTTGGTGCAGCAGCTTCTGCAGCAACACCTAGCCCAGCTAAAAAGGCTGAGCCTAAGGCTCAGACAGCAGTAGCAGTAGAGTCTGTAACTGTTAATACAACAGCAGATGGTACAGCTACAATTGCTAAGGTTGACACAAAGAAGAAGAACGTTACTGTTCCTACAACTGTTAAGGTTGATGGTGTAGAGTATGCTGTTACTTCTATCGCTAAAGGTGCTTTCAAGGGCTTAAAGAAGAATGCTGTAATCAGCATCAACACAACTAAGTCTTTAAAAGTAGCTAAGAAGGCTTTCAAGGGTAACACCAAGAAAGTTGTTATCAAAGTCAACAAGAAGATGTCTAAGAAAGAGTTGAAGAAATTCAAGAAGGCTCTTAAGAAGGCAGGATTCCAGGGTAAAGTTAAGAAGGCTTTGAAATAGTACTTGTTAACGGACTACCATCGGACAGGTAGACTTTCCTGCCTGTCCGGGGGTGTGTTCCCTGTAATACAATCAGAGTGAAGAATAAGGAATGTACTCTTACCGAATGTTGGATACAATGATTCGACGAGGGTAAGAATATATTCCTTGTTTTTTATAACAATATAACTATAATAACTATAAGAAGTTTCGGAAGAGAATCGTCGCCTGGTGCGCGTTTTGTGAAGGGATGGATAACATTCAGATACCCTGTTCAAGGTGCGTCAGCCATGTTGGAATGGCGAAGCATATCCTTGGATGGGGTATTTTTTGCTTTGTGAAGAAGATGTGGCTGCGTTCAGTGGGGTTATACCCATGATGGTAGTAAGGTTCTGTAGGAAAGAAGCTTCCGGTGTAATAATATACGAATGCATAGAAGTAGGAGAGTACGGAACCATGTCTCAGGTAGGAACAGAACAGGTAACAAAAGATAAGAAAGAGAGGATTCATTGGAATATCATATCCATATACCTTATGGTGTATGATGTGATCGCGGTGAACTTTTCTTTCTTTTTTGGTCTTCTGCTGCGGTTTGACTTCAAGTTCTCACAGATCCCAACGGAGTATATGCGTGCTTTTCTGATATTCGCACCATTCTATACGGTGTTCGTGTTGATCATATTCTATGTGATGCGATTATATAACAGTCTGTGGCGTTTCGCCAGTTTCAATGAATTGAACCGGATCATGGGTGCTACGGTAATCACGGTGGTATTCCATATTGTATGTATTACTGCGTTCGTATTGCGTATGCCAATCTCTTACTATATGGTTGGTGCCATGATGCAGTTCGTATTGGTAACGGCAATCCGTTTCTCCTATCGGTATATCTCGTTAGAGCGTGCAAAACGGGAAAGTGATAATACATCAGTACACCGTGCCATGATCATTGGTGCCGGTGCCGCAGGACAGCTATTGGTAAGGGAGCTGAACAGTTCAACAGAGGCAGATGCCAAGGCGTGTTGTGTGATCGATGATGATATGAAGAAGGTTGGACGTTATATTGAAGATATTCCGGTAGTCGGTAACCGGGATACGATCTTTGAGAATGTGGAGAAGTATCAGATTGATCAGATCCTTCTCGCAATCCCAACAGCATCGGCACAGAATGTCCGGGACATTCTTGCTATCTGTAATGAGACAGAGTGCGAGATCAAACGACTGCCGGGCGTGTATCAGATTGCGAACGGTGATGTGCTGCTCAGCAAGATGAAGCCGGTGGCAGTAGAAGATCTGCTTGGACGGGAGCCGATCAAGGCAGATATGGATAAGATATTCGATTATATTACGGGAAAAGTAATCCTCATTACCGGCGGTGGTGGATCTATTGGTTCGGAATTATGCCGGCAGATTGCATCTCATAATCCGAAGCAGTTGATCATCTTCGAGATCTATGAGAACAATGCATATGATATTGAACAGGAATTAAAGCGGAATTATCCGAATCTAAATCTGCTTACCTTAATCGGTTCGGTGCGTGACAGCCGCCGTATCAACTGGGTGTTCGAGACATATCACCCGGAGATTGTATATCATGCGGCAGCCCATAAGCATGTGCCGTTAATGGAGACCAGTCCGAATGAGGCGATCAAGAATAATGTGATCGGAACTTACAAGACAGCATTTGCAGCACTCAAACATGGTGCGAAGAAGTTCGTTCTGATCAGTACGGATAAAGCGGTGAATCCAACGAATGTTATGGGTGCCAGCAAGCGGTTATGTGAGATGGTCATCCAGAGTATGGATTATGTCAGCAAGAATAAGTTGTTCGGAATTCTGCCATATGTGCATGCACATTCCGGAGGAATTGATGAGGTGCATATGATCCATGATTCCGTGGATGAGGCGATGGAAGAGGCTGCCTGCACGATGGAGATGAAGAGTGAGAAATCGGATGGAAACCGTACCGAATTCGTTGCAGTACGTTTCGGTAATGTATTAGGAAGCAATGGCTCGGTCATTCCGTTATTCAAGAAGCAGATTGAAGCAGGTGGGCCGGTAACGGTTACGCATCCGGATATTATCCGATACTTCATGACAATCCCGGAAGCAGTTAGTCTTGTGTTAGAGGCGAGTGTGAATGCCTGGGGTGGGGAGATCTTCGTTCTCGATATGGGAGAGCCGGTGAAGATTGATACATTGGCAAAGAATCTGATCCGCTTGTCCGGTTACAAGCCGGGAGAGGATATTAAGATTGTATATACCGGATTGCGTCCGGGAGAGAAGCTTTATGAAGAGAAGCTGATGGCAGAGGAAGGTATGAAGAAGACGGATAATGAGTTGATTCATATTGGTAAACCGATTCCTTTTGATGTCAAGGAATTCTTTGAACAGTTGGAACGATTCGCAGCGGCCAGTTATGAGAATGACGAGCATATTGTGGATCTGGTGAAAGAGGTTGTGACGACGTATCATAGTGCCACAAGTGATGATTAGATAAGGACACGTAATTATGGGTAAGGACACGAACCTTTTGATAATAGGTGCAGGTCAATACGGACATGTAGTTAAAGAGATAGCAGAATTGATGGGGTGTTATGAGAAGATAGATTTTGTTGACGATAATTCAGATGAATCTATTGGGAGAATATCCGATTTGGATGAACTGTCTAATATGTATAGTAATGTAATTGTTGCGATTGGTAATGCAAATATAAGAAAAAGTATTATGGCGGAATTACATCAGTATAATATAATATCTGTTATTCATCCGCGGGCAGTAATAAGTAAGAATTGTGTAATTGGAAGGGGATGCGTTGTAGAAGCAGGTGCAGTTATCAATACAGATGTACAACTTGAAGAGGGTGTGCTTGTGTCAGCAGGGGCTGTTGTGAATCATAATAGTAAAGTAGGTAGTTGTTCACATATTGACTGCAATAGTGTTGTTGAGTCGGGATGTATTGTACCAAATGCTTTGAAAATACATAGTGGCACTGTGTTTACAAAGAATATGTCAAAAGGTTAAGAGGC
>USBM01000011.1 GCA_900552885.1 uncultured Clostridium sp.
GGTTTGATCAAAATTAAGACACCATATAATATAAATGAAAATGTAAGTCTGCCAGCAGTAACGGATGTTGTATGGAAAGACTGGGAAGGAAAGGAATATCAATATATTCCGGCGGGATTCACAAAAAGTATAACATTAACAAGATATAGTATGGGTGATGAAGGGGATGATGCAAAAAAAGACGATCAGGAGAAAGAAGAGAATACGAAGAAGGATAATCCGGCTGGTGAAGCGGATACGAAGAGGGACAATCCGGCTGACAAGAATAATAGTTCAGATAGTGTAGATGGGAAAAAAGATGATTCTTCACAAAATAATATTCCGCCTAATTCCGAGGAGGGACAAACAACACAAAATACAGGCGGAGACCAGGTGGTAACCACAAAGCCAGATACGGGCGAATCATCCTATAAAAAACCTGGAAAGATTGCTGAACTGAAATTGCTCGTTAAGAAGTCTGGTAAAGTCAGAATTACGTGGGAAAAACCAGCAAAAGGATTCAAATATCAGATTCAGATTTCTGAGAAAAGTAATTTCAAGAAAGCAAAGACGTACTATACGCTCGTTAGAAAGTATACTTTGAAGAACTTGAAAAAGGGAAAGATGTATTATGTACGCATTCGTGCATGTTCAAATGGCAAATATGGAGCCTGGAGTAAGGTGAAGAAAGTGAGAATTAAGTAACGAGAAACTAAAAGGAGAAATATGCAAAGAGTGTAAAAAGCTACATGTTATTAACGGCTATCCTATTAGGAATTGCGATGTGGATGCCGGTAACTGTTAGGGCAAGTGAAGAGAATGGGACAAGTACGCAGCTGGTATCATCAAGTAAGGGATTTTCTTATGTAGAGAATGAAGATGGTAGTTTGACGATTACAAGCTATTTGGATAAAGAGGCAACATCTCTTGAGATACCGGAGGAGATTGATGGTAAGCAGGTGACTGCAATTGGGAAGCTGACGTTAGAGGAGCTTTGTCCTTTGGAAGAAGTTACGATACCGTCATCTGTCAAATCAATAGATAGTCGAGCATTTTGTTATATAATACCCGATATGGATGATGCATGGATAACATTTCCGATTGAAATGCGGACAGAACCGGGATCGTATGCTGAGGAATGGACTATACATCATGAATATGGTGCCACTATGACAATTGAAAAGGTGTCGCAGAATGGAAATGAAATACAACTCCGGGCGAAGGTCTTGAATAAAACCTCTCAGGATATTGATGGAAGAATAGATGTCGATATATATAAGGATGATGATTCACGTACCTCTTTTGGAACATATGAGGGAGATAGCGTGAAGTTTGAAGATGAGGAATGGAAAGTGCTTTTAAAAGCAAAGGATACGACAGAATTTCTTGTGAATGGAACACTTCCGGATGATTGGGAAGAGGAAGCCTATATTTCGCTTAGTGTGCAGATACGTAATAATGAGGAAGGAAGAATATCATACGATCTTGTATGCGGCAAAACCTATACTTCCTGGGAGAATAGGCACGAACATACCTATGGAGATTGGCAGACGACCAAAGAACCAACCTATACAGAAAAGGGATTACGTACTAAGACCTGTACCGGATGTGGTGATGTTGTGACAGAGGAGATTCCGATGTTGAATAAGCCAGCTGAAACACCGACCAATCCGGATTCACAGAAGCCAGTTGAAACACCGACTAATCCGGTTTCGCAGCAGCCAACTACGCAACAACCGGTAGCGTCGGCGGAGACTGCACAAATAGGGGAGACGGTTAAGCAGGGAACGGATTCTTATCTGATAACATCTACGGAAGACGGAAATATGACGGTGACATACAAGGAGTCAGGTAATGAATCTACTAAGGTGGTGACTGTGCCGGATAAAGTAGTAATTGCTGGTAAGGAATATATCGTTACGAATATTGCCGCTGATGCGTTCAAGAACAATAAGAAAGTTACCAATATCAAGATAGGTAAGAATATTACGAAGATAGGTAAGAATGCATTTAAGAATTGCAAGAACTTGAAGAAGATTACAATTACTTCTACTAAATTAACGAAGAAGTCGATTGGTAAGAATGCGTTCAAGGGAACAAATGGAAAACTGGTGGTCAAAGTACCTAAGAACAAGAAGAAGGAATATGCAAAGTTCTTAAAGGCAAAAGGAAATAAGAAAATCATCATTAAATAGCGTATGTAAAGGCAACTGGATTGCCGGAAAAGAATCAAAGAAAATAGTAGCTGACACAGAATGAAGAGATTTGGGACACTCCCGGGGTGATCTTATGAGTAGTACACAGCTCGATTAAATAAATATCCCCCTTGTACAATGTGCAAGGGGGATATTGTTATATCTCAGCAACCTATAATGTTTCATACGTCTGTCCTGCTTACGCTGTGCAAAGGGAATGTTTTAATCGTTCATGGAGTAAGTCTCTTCTGTCGTCAACAATTCAAATGTAGAAGCCGTAATTGCATCCAGCGCCTTATTCTGATCACTCGTCTTCAGTACGATAGACGCATTCTCGTCACCGGACGTCAGTCCGTACATATACTCTACATTGACACCTGCACCAGAAAGGATCGCAAGCAGTTCTCCGAGCTTTCCAACATGTTGTGTTAATTTGACAGCAATTACATTCGTTGTCATGGCAGAAAGACCGGCTTCTTTTAATACGGTTACGGCTTTGTCCGGATCGGAAAGGATCAGACGGAGCAATCCGTAGTCGCTGGTATCTGCTAAAGAGACAGATACGATATTGATATTGTTATCCTTAAGAATCTGTGTTACCTGTTCCAGACGTCCGGCACGATTCTCGATAAATACAGTTAACTGTTTGATAAACATAGTAATCCCTCCTATTTGTAATTAGTCTAATTTTCTCTTGTCGATTACACGAACCGCTTTTCCCATGCTTCGTTCAATAGTCTTAGGCTCTACTAATTTGATCTTTGCGTGTAGGCCGATTGCCTGATGAACGGCATGCTCGATCTTTTTCTGTAAGTTTTCCAATTCCTTGATCTCGTCTGAGAAGAAACGTTCTTCTACTTCGACTAAGATAGCAAGGGTATCCTGATGATTCACACGGTCTACGATGATCTGGTAGTTAGGAGTGATACCATCCACAGTCAGTAATGCTGTCTCTACCTGGCTTGGGAATACATTGACACCACGAATGATCAGCATATCATCCGAACGTCCTGTGAAACGACTGATACGGGCTGTGGTACGTCCGCATTCGCATTTCTCATGTGTGATGCTGGTAAGATCCTTCGTACGATAACGGATCATAGGAATACCTTCCTTGGTAAGTGTTGTGATAACAAGCTCACCGGTTTCACCATCCGGAACCGGCTTCAATGTCTTTGGATCTACGATCTCCGGGTAGAAATGATCCTCGAAGATGTGTAATCCTCTGTGGAAATGACAGTCAGTTGCAACACCCGGTCCCATAATTTCAGAAAGACCATAGATATCATGTGCTTCAATGCCGAGACGTTCTTCAATCTGCTTGCGCATGTTCTCTGTCCAAGGTTCAGCACCGTTCAAGGTAGCTTTTAATTTGATCTTATCTTTAAGACCCCGCTCCTCGATCACCTCTGCAATATGCATCAGGTAAGAAGGAGTACACATCAGACCGGTTGCGCCGAAGTCGATCATCATATCGATTAACTTCTGTGTGTTACCGGTAGACATTGGCACAACAGTTGCACCAAGATGCTCTGCACCGTAATGTCCGCCGAGACCGCCGGTAAATAATCCATAGCCATATGCTACCTGGATAATGTCGTTTCTTCCAAGACCTGCCATGGCACAGCAACGGGCAACACATTCTGCCCATACATCAATATCTTTGCGGGTGTATCCAACAACTGTTGCTTTTCCGGTCGTTCCGGAAGAGGCATGGATACGAACGATCTCACTAAGTGGAACGGCAAATAATCCAAATGGATAATTGTCTCTTAAGTCATCCTTCGTAGTAAATGGAAGCTTCTCGATATCTTCAATACCACTGATATCTCCCGGTTCTAAACCTGCTTCCTGCATCTTTTTGCGGTATGGCTCAACGTTGTGATAAACACGGCTCACTTCTTTTCTTAAACGGGCACTCTGCAGATTGCTCATCTCGTCACGGCTCATACATTCTCTTGCTTCGTTCCAAATCATGTTTCCTTCTCCTTGCGTAAATATATTTGTATCATTATAAATCTATTCAGCCCTTGTTGGTTGTCTTATCCGGACAGGTCTTTGAATAGTTATGATCGTGAAAAATTATGCAGGTACTACAAGTAGAAACGGTAATACCTGCATATTAAAAATGCACTGATATGATATTGTCCGGTTACTGTGCGGCCTCTGTTGTTTCTGCGTCGGTTGCACCATCTGTCGCATTGGCAGCCTCTGTTGTTTCTGTGTCGGTTGCACTATCTGTCGCATTGGCGGCTTCTGTTGCCTCTGTGTCGGCTGTGCCATCTGTTGCCTCGACAGCCTCCGTTGCTTCGGTAGCGGATTTGCCATCTGATGTTTCGGCATCTGTGTCAGATGCGGTAGGATTCTCGCGGATGTATAAGATATTCTGATCGATCTTAAGGAAATCATCGTCTGTGATATAGTAGTAATCGTCGGAAGGCTGGATTGGAATCTCTAACACAACCGGATCCATATAACCAGGATCGGCGGTATGTGTTTTCAGGATATCAATGATGCCTTCGGCAAATTCTGTCTCGTATTCAACTTCTGTTGTGTTGTTATAATTGCCGTCATCTACTCTGGTGTTGAAATCCTCGATATATTTGACCACCTCATCATAAGATGCCTCAAGAGTATCTAACGGATATACGGTGAGTTCTAAGGTATACGAATCGTTGTCTTTGTCCTTCTTGACATCGGTTACTTCATACTTGGCATTTGCAAAAATAGACTGAGCCAGATAGTAGAATTCAGAAAGAATGGTTCCGTCATCCACTTCCTTCACACCATAATAGTTCATCAGGTTATGTGCCTGATAATCCATGTTATCTACGTATACGGCTTCTGCATCCTTCTGGGATACGCCGGTTAATGTCATGTAGTCTTTGGATACATTCTTGTAGTTAATATCTAATAAACTGATGGCATATCTGGAATATACCTTGGCGCGGCTGTCAAATAAGCTGCACCCACAAAGGGAAAATGCCAGAATGAATATCATAGATAATGTAATTGTCTTCTTAATTGTAGATTTCATAATAAGCCTCCTGCGCACGCATTAATGAATTGCCTAAATTATAGCATAATTTTACCAGAGTGTCTATTGTCTAAATGATTGTAAGTCGTGGAAAAATATAGTACAATGGCAACAATGACTATGAAATAAGAAATGCTGTCCGACAAGGGAGATTGTTGCCTGTGCACATTGCATGATCTGCGCAGCTGCCGGTGACATTTATCCCGGATCTGCGGACGGCAGAGCAGAATGGAGTGTAATATGAGTAAGAAGAATTATGGAAGTATACCAATTGCCTGCCTGATATCCATTGTCTGGTTAGGCATCAATTATTATATCTATTATCCGGCGATTAATATACAGAGTCAGGAATTCTGGGGCTGGCTGTTGTTCCATTCGATCGTGATCGACCTGGTTTTTATGTTTACCGGAATTATTGGAAGAAGCCGGAAAGAACGGTTTACGGATGGTGTGAAGAAGAATCTGCGGTATTTTACGAAAGATAATGGAAGAGTACAGTTGATATTGCTTGTACTGATACCGGTATTTTGTGTATTGGTATTGTTCTTTGGTAACTTGGCAGGGGCAGAGATATTCAATGCGAAGCGGTATGCAAAGCTTCTGACCGTGGAACAGAGAGACTTTACAGAAGATATTCCGGAATCGGAGAATGTAGAAAATATTGCATTGATGGATACGAACAGTGCAAGGATCTTTGGTAATCGAAGAATTGGTTCTCTTTCGGATGTAGTGAGCCAGTATGAGGTAGAGGATGCATATACACAGATTAACTTAAATGATACACCGATGAAAGTTGCTAACCTGAAATACGCAGACTTTTTCAAATATCTGAGTAACCGGAAGAATGGGATCCCGGGCTATGTGACCGTGAATCCAGTGGATTCCACTTCGAAGTATGTGAAACTTGACAAAGGAATGAAGTACGTGCCTTCCGGATATTTTAACGATAACATTTACCGGTATGTACAGATGCATAATCCGACCCGTATCTTTGATGGCTGTTATTTTGAAGTGAAAGAAGATGGAAGTCCGTGTTATGTGTGTCCGGTGCTTCATGCAAGAATTGGATTGTTCGGGGGAATGGATGTGAAGGGCGCTGTGCTGTTAGATCCGGTGACCGGAGATATGGAATATTATGATGTGGCAGATATTCCGAACTGGGTAGATCGTGTGTATGATGGTGACCTGTTAGAGAATAAATTTAACTGGTATGGGGAACTTTCCAATGGATTCTGGAACAGTGTGATCGGTCAGAAAGGTTGTATCCGTGCAACGGATGATTATGGATTCAAGACGATTGAGGATGATGTATGGATCTATACCGGTGTGACGTCTGTAACGGGGGATGCCTCTAATGTTGGTTTTGTCATGATCAATCAGAGAACCTCTGAGGCACGATATTATACGATCTCCGGGGCAGAAGAGTATTCGGCAATGGCTTCCGCGGAGGGGGAGGTACAGGAGAAGAATTACAAAGCGTCTTTCCCGAGCCTGATCAATGTAGACGGTGCGCCGACTTATATTATGGTACTGACGGACAATGCCGGTCTGGTGAAGATGTATGCGATGGTCAATGTGGAGCAGTATAACCTGGTTGTGACGGCAGAAAGCCAGGAGGAAGTCTTTGCGAAGTATCGGCAATTGCTGGCAAAGGAAGGAATAGCCGATGCCGATGTGGATCAGGATGTGGAAGAGACAGAAGATTCCATTCAGACAACATCATTTATTGTGGCAGATATGCAATATGTCACAATGGATGGGGAGTCTTATGTCTATCTGAAGGATTCGGATGGAGAGGTTTACAAACAGAAATTTGCAGATGATGAAAGTATTGTAAAGGTATCGGTGGGCGATGAAGTGACCGTCCAGTATGAGAAGAAAGAGAATGGCATTCACCGGATCATTACGATCGAGATTACACAGAAAGCAGAGACGGTTACGCAGTCTGCGACGACAGAAAGTGCAACAGTCGAAGAGACAGAGGAACAGGCATCAGAAGAGAAGACGACAGAAAGCAGCAGTACAGAAAAAGAGGATGGCAGTATATGAGGATATTTGAGACACATGCACATTATGATGACAAGGCATTTGATGAGGATAGGAATGTAATCTTAGAGGAAATGCATGCGGGCGGTGTGGAATATATTGTAAATGTCGGTTGTTCCATGCCCAATTCCAGAAGTATTGTGGAGTTTGTGAAGCAGTATGATTTTCTGTACGGAACGGTTGGCGTTCACCCGGAGGACGCAGCGGGACTGACAGAAGCGGATATGACAGAATTAGAAGAACTTTCGAAGAGAGACAAGATCTTAGCGATCGGAGAGATTGGATTGGATTATTATTACGAAGAAGAGACAAAGGAACTGCAGAAGAAGTGGTTTGCCGCCCAATTAGAGGTTGCAAAGAGGCGGAATCTTCCGGTCGTTATCCACAGCCGGGATGCGGCAAAAGATACATTGGATATTATGAGAGCAGAACACAACGGACAGACTGGAGGAGTGATTCATTGTTTTTCTTATGGTGTAGAGATGGCAAGAGAATATCTGAATATGGGTTATTACATTGGCGTTGGAGGTGTGGTAACATTTAAGAATGGGAAGAAGCTCAAAGAGGTGGTTGCCTATGCACCGCTTGACCGGATCGTATTAGAGACAGATGCCCCATATCTGGCACCTGTGCCTTACCGTGGTAAACGCAACTGCTCCCTGTATCTTACAAAAGTAGCAGAGGAGATTGCGGCGATCAAGGGAGTAGATGCTGATACGGTGTATGAGACAACCTTTGCGAATGCGAAGAATTTATACCAGATGGTGTGAGAATATGTATCACAGGTTTTAAGGGAAACCCTTATGATGAAGTTGGGAGTTTCCAGATAGGAGAATGCACGATGACAGAAGAACAGATGAATGTATATAAGATGAGAATTTCACAGGCTGGAATTGCAGAGATGACAACGATCATGTTGGAGATGGAGATACAGTGGATGGAAGAAGCGGTTGCGGCATATGGAGAAAGTAATCTGGAAGAATTTGTGCGGTGTACAGATAAAGCACAATCGGTTCAGGTGGAACTTATGAATGTGATGAACCGGAGCAATGATGTCGCAGAGGACGTGTATTCGGTATTTGCATATATGAACAAGCAGTTGATCCGGTCTAAGATCAAGAGACAACCGCTGGAGTTTGACCGGATGCTTGCCATGTTACACAAGTACCACACCAGTTTCGAGGCACTCATACCGACAGATCAGGGCGGCCCGGTTATGCAGCAGAGTGAGAAGGTCTATGCAGGACTTACCTATGGAGCAGGTGGTCTGGTTGAGAGCAGTACAGGCGGGATGGATTATACGGTGTAGTACCTGCTTGACGTAGTGTGATATAATAAACGTATAAGTGCGAATACAACTTTCGGTGAAAGTGATAGAACTATGATGAAAATGAGTATAGGAGGATATGAGTATGAAGAAGGATGATTGCATTTTTTGTAAGATTGCGAATGGAGAGATTCCATCCACTACGATTTATGAGAACAATGATTTCCGGGTGTTTTTTGATATCAACCCGGCAAGTAAGGGACATTGCCTGATCGTTCCGAAGCAGCATTACAATGATATATTTGATATGGATGCAGAGACAGGCGGCAAGCTGTTTTCTTTAGCAACGGTGGTAGCGAGAAGTCTTAAGAAGGAACTGAACTGCGAAGGCATGAATATTGTACAGAACAATGGTATCATTGCCGGACAGACGGTATTTCATTTTCATCTGCATTTAATCCCTAGATATACGGGTGACACGGTAAATGTTGGCTGGGTGCCGGGTGAAGCAGACTTAGATGAATTAGCAGAACTTGCGAAGAAGGTTCGCAAGAACATATAATAAGGAATTAGTTGCAGGATAAGAATGAGACCATCGCACTTAGGATACAGAAAGGGTGAAAAGTGAGATGGTCTCTTTTTGGAAAGAATGGTTGAGTATGGATAACATTATGATAGAAGTAAAGGATATGAGCTTTGGCTACGGCAAAGATGCGATCCTTTCGAATGTGAATTTTATAGTGAAACGGCAGGAGTATGTCGGAATTATTGGTTCAAACGGTGCCGGAAAGAGTACATTAATGCGGTTGCTGCTTGGTCAGTTGACACCGAGCGAGGGAGAAGTGAATGTGCATACGAAAGCCATCGGGTATGTGCCGCAGGTTGGATTTCGGGAAGTCAGCAATTTCCCTGCGAATGTAGAAGAGATTGTGCTGACCGGATTATACAAGCAGATCGGCACGTTCCATATGCCGAAAAAGGAACACAAGCAGAAAGTCAAACAGGTATTAGAGCTTGTTGGTATGCAGGATTTCCGGAC
The DNA here is from genome assembly GCA_900552885.1 of uncultured Clostridium sp. GTDB lineage: Bacteria > Bacillota > Clostridia > Lachnospirales > Lachnospiraceae > CAG-590. The sequence continues at coordinate 9,564 of USBM01000011.1, forward strand.
GAGAATGTTATCGGAGATGTCCGGGGGACAGCAGCAGAGAGTGCTGATTGCCAGAGCGTTGATCGGAGATCCGGAACTGTTGGTGTTAGATGAGCCGCTTACAGGTATTGATAAGGAAGCGGGCGAGACACTATATCTGTTGTTGGACAAACTCAATAAAGAATATGGCATGACGATCGTTATGGTAACGCATAATAGGGAACAGGTTGCGAAGTATACGAACCGGTTCTATCATGTGACAAATGGTGGGGTACATCTGGATAAGTCGTCTGTTCTGTGTGATGAGGTGATGAAGGATAAGATGATCATTGCCAAGCCGAAACGATACAGCAGTCATGGCGGAACAGGTAAGATACATTCTGTAGAGGTGGAAAAGGAAGCACCGTATGACGCTTCTTATAAGGGAGCAAAGAAGGAGGAGAATAAGTGATGTTTGATATATTTCAGTATGCATTTATGCAAAAGGCATTCTTGGTTGGTATTCTCCTTGCGATTATTATTCCTTTGATTGGTGTAATTGTTGTATTAAAGAGACTTTCCATGATCGGAGATGCCCTGTCGCATACATCCCTTGCAGGTGTTGCGTTAGGTCTGATCCTTGGTATCAATCCGATTGTGGGAGCAGTTGTTGTCTGTATGATCGCAGCATTTAGCATTGAGGCAATCCGTAAAGCGTTACCGAAGTATGCGGAGATATCCATATCCATTATTATGTCGGTGGGAATTGGTCTTGCAAGTGTGCTGTCCGGGTTCATTGATGATGGGGCAGCATTTAACTCGTTCCTGTTTGGTAGTATTGTGGCAATTACGGACACTGAGGTCGTTATGGTTATTATTGTGACGATCATTGTTGTTGCTGTATTCCTGCTGCTCTACAAAGAATTGATGTTCATTACGTTTGATGAACCGGGAGCGGTGCTTGCAGGTGTGCCGGTAAAGAAGATCAACTTTGTGATCACGCTGCTTACTGCAATTACTGTATCCGTTGCGGCGCGTAGTGTCGGTGCCTTGATGGTATCGTCACTTATGGTCATTCCGGTTGCGTGTGCCATGCAGCTTGCCAACAGTTATAAGAAGACGGTGATCTATTCCGTGTTGTTTGCACTGTTATTTACGATTGTCGGATTGTTCCTGTCGTATTATATGAATCTGAAACCGGGTGGAACGATTGTGTTGACCGGAGTGGTCGTGTTGATACCTCTTATGTTTGTAAAGAGGAAATAGGGAGGATGTGCTCCTTTGATAAAAATTATTAATGATAGTGAAGATGCAAAGGGTGAGGTCTGTGGCTGTGCAGTGAATAATGAAGGAGAACTAGTGGTTGGAGCAACATCCGAGAGTGCATTGTGTAATAGGGATGAGAATTATGCTTATTATCTGCGCGGTTCTTCACGTCTGTATGGGTATGACAGCAAGCACTTGGAATTTATGATGGAGCAGGAAGTGTAACACTTGCATCTTATCGCCGGTTGAGGAATATAGAGGAAAATATAGATTAGGTTTGCCCGATGCGAACGTAAGATTGAGATTGTAGATGGACGGATCAAGGACGAATGAAAGCCTACAGATAATGTGCGATTGCATACAATACAAGCAAATGCACCGGGTAGAACCAGTAAAATAACATCTTTGCCTGAGGACCGCGTTTGCCATTATAGAAGGTAATGAATACCATAGCGATCAATCCGTACAATTCAAATGCACCAAAGAAGATGTAGAGGATCAAAGCGGTTAAGATCATCCGCATCCAAGGAGTCTCTCTGGTTAGGTAGAACATACAGATTAACAGGACACCGCCAATTCCATAATCGCAGTGCACAAAATAAGACGCTGCAAAGATGAGCACAAAGGGAATCGCATAGATTTTCTTTGTGTTCATTTCTTCTAGGCAGAAAATGGATGATAATCCGAGTGCTAGTGTAATGAATACATTCTGATGTCCCCAGTCCATAACAGTTCCGAAGAATGCCAGATCAAACGGAATCTCAGAAAGAAGGGCAAAGACGCAAAGCCGGATCAGATAATTGGTATGACTTCTTGTGTGATGAAAACCTTCTACGATCAGAAAGCAGAAGATCGGAAATGCAATTCGCCCAATGGCACGAAATGTCATATTTTCCGGAAAAAATATATATCCTACATGATCGATCACCATTGTGATGATCGCAATCATTTTCAAAGTAAAACTATCTAAAAATCCGGTCTGTTTCTGTTGCGTTAATTCAAAATCCATCAATGGAACCCTCTTTCCCTTACAAGCATGTATCGTCTACTTGTCCTATAACTTTCCTAGAGTATAGCAGACAGCATTTTATCTTGCAAGTAGAGAAACTGCAACAATATGGTAAGAAGGCAGTATAGTGAATGCTGCGTGCGTGATGTCAGAACACGAAACATTCACGAAAATAATGTGGCAATTCTTGTAGATAATTGGTATAATATAATTATCTATCGAAAATTATATACAATGCCGGTTTTGGTGTATAGCGGGAGTGCGAAAGGAGAATATATAATGGCAAGAGATGAAAGGTTTAAGACAGTTTCGTTTGGTGGATATGATAAGGCTACGGTGGATTCATACATTGATGAATTGAATAAGACACATATGCAGGATATCGCAGACCTGAAGCAGACGATCAGTAAGTTAAGTGAGACCGTGAAGAGTCTGCAGCTTGTTAAGGATAGTATCAGTTCGGAATCGAATCAGGCAATTGAGAATATGCAGAAGTATAATGAGTCTTTACAGAAGGAATTGGAGAAGGCGAATCGCAAGTTAGAAGAACAGGAAGAATCTTCGAAAGGATATTCCGATAAGTTAGAGATCATTTCCAAGACGTTGGTAGAGACGAATGAGCGGTGTGATGCGATGCTCAAGGATGCAGAGGTTAAGAGTAAGAAGATGTTAGAAGAGGCAGAGGCGGGCAGTAAGGACATGCTTTTGAAAGCCAGAGAGGAAAGCGATACATTGCTTGCGAATGCCAAGAGTCAGAGTAATTACATGGTATCAGATGCGGAGAAGAAGAGTCGGAACCTGATCGAGGATTCTGAGAAGCAGAGTGCTAACATTTTGCACCGGGCAGAGGAGGAACGCGAGAAGTTGCATGTCCGGGCAGAAGAAGAGTATAAGCAGGCAATTGCAAAGAAGAATGCGGAATGTCAGAAGATGGTGGAGGATGCACAGGCAGAGAAAGATAAGATTCTTGCGGAAGCAAGAGACAAGGTGGCATCGATCCGTGGTTCTATGAAGAGAGAATGTGAGAGCGTGAGCACTTATATGGCAAGTCTGATGGAATCTGTAGAAGGTGTTGTGAAAGCATGTAATGAGACGAAAGTGATCACAGATAAGGCATTTGGGGGAATTGCAGCGAAAGAGCGTCCGGCATTGACGGATGAGGAAGCACAGGAGATACCGCAGATTAAGTTTGAGGGGTAGAGAAGAGCCCTTTGGAGGAGAGGCTTATGGATATAAAACGAATTGAAAGTTTCAAAGAATTTGCCGGACATTTGGAATACCCGATGGTAATATTTGAGGCAGAGTCCGGTAAGGTATTGGAGATCAATGCTGAGGCGAAGGAATTGATCGGGGATCATGTGAAGCACATTCATATTGAGCCGGGCAGATCGCTTACCAAGCTCAATTTCTGGGAGATGCTGCATGACCGGAAGAGTCTGATGTGGCATCGGATTCGTATGGTGGCAGACAACGAGGAACATTTGGTGTGTGGGTTAGTCAATGAGGCAACTGTGAATGAACAGTTGATCTATACCGTGTTGTTTGAACGTCGTGCAGATCTGAATATTGGAAGTTTTACATTGGAGCGGATCGTGAATCATGCAGGAATTGTTGCATTCCATATGGCATGTAATGATGGAAAGTACCAGATTGAATATGTATCACGGAATATCCGCAAGTACGGATATACGAGAGGACAGTTTTATGATAATGTGATCGATGTGAAGGACATAGTGTGCCCGGAAGATTATGAGAAAGTATCGGATACGATTGCCTATGCGGCGAAGAAGCATATTGATGAAGGTGCATTGGAGTGCCGTATTTTTACGGATGAGAGAGATCTGATACCGGTCCGGTTGCAGATTCATTATATTTATAATGAAGAGGGAATGTTGACGGATTTTGAGATCCTCATGATGGATATGCGGGAAGAGCTGCAGCGTAACAGCGAGAATGCATATTTGAGTAACGCGGTTACGAAGATGAAGAGTGTCGTATTGGTTAAGTCTTATCATGCGGGAAAACGTACACTGAAGTATATTTCGCCTAATGCAGGCATGGTTGGAATGAATGTGGAGGCATTACGCAAGGGATATAAGCTGACAGAAGATTATATTCATCCGGATGACAGGGATGGTGTGATCGATTCTATCTATCAGGCAGTGGCAAACGGAGTGACCGATTACCTGCATACGTATCGCATGGTACGGGATGACGGCAGGGTGATATGGGTTGAGAATGTCGTAACGATCAACCGTGTATCAGATGGGGAAGCAGATGTGTGTTTTCTGCTTACAGATGTGACGGAACAGAAGAATATGGAGCAGGAACTTGCGGCAACAGCAGAGAATGAACTGACTGCAACAGAGATTGTGAGTAAACCGGTATTTCATAATGTGGATGCGGCACAATTAGATAAAGAGATGTTGAAGCAGTTTGAGCTGATGGCACAGACACTGAGTCAGAATGTATCGTATTATAGCGTGGTTGTGGATACGGAAGGTGCACTTGTGACAACGCCGGCCGGTCCCGGTAAGGATATCGGACAGTTCTATGATCTGTTTGAACGGCCACAGATGAAGGAGGAATTTGTCAGGTTGTCCGGTAAAGCAAAGGAAGAATTGCTTCCGCAAAGCGCAAGCCTTTCTATGAATAAGATGAATGTACATATGGTTTTTGCACCGCTGACGGTTCAGAATGAGGTTATGGCTTATTGGGTACTTACCAGCTTTGCCAAGGATGGCGATGTGGTAATAGGCTCTGTGATCGAACAGCAATGGCAGCTTGCGAATGCAATTGCAAAGTGTTTCTATGCGGAAGCGGCAGTTACTACAGAGACAAGACTTCGTAAGCTGACAGAGATCCAGTTGCACAAAGAACAGCAGGAAAGACATGTTCTTCAGGATATGATCGACATTATGGTACAGCAGGGAGAAGCCGGACTTGGTGAGATCTGTCAGAAGGCGGCGTTATATCTGAATATTTCGGACATTGGCATTTATGTCGAGAATAAAGAGACTGAAAAGGTGGAAAAATACTTCTCATGGGATCTGACAAGTGACAATCCGGCATTTTTTGATGTGATGGTAATGTCGGTTTCGGAATACAAGGTCTTGCACAATCTGTTAAAGGATGATAAAGTTGTGACGGCTGATTCTACAAGCACCAATCTGTTCTTAAGTGAATTGATAAGACAGACGGATATGGGCAATATTCTGTTTCAGGCAATTGAGGTGGCAGATGGAATAGATGGTTACGTGGTCTTTGCAGATAAGGATAAGACACATGTGTTTGACCGTAAAGACAAGCATTTTATTATGTCCGTTACGGAAATATTTGGCAATATTATATTTGGCAGGAATAAGTCTTCTAAGATGGATATTCTGAAAGAGGGCGTATTAGATGCGTATGATCATATCCGGGATGCTGTATTTGTGAAGGACAACCGGACGGGCGACGTCATTTTTGCCAATAAGGCAATGGACAAGTTGTTTGGCTATAGTGTAGTCGGAATGTCGGCTGGCGATGTGGTGAATGACAAGTTAGAACAGTATCGTAATATGCAGGGTGTCCGGAAGCGGTTCATCACTAATAAAAAGGTCACCAAATGGCAAAGCTATTTGAAAGAGTTAGATCAGATCATGAATATTGTAGAAGTGCGGTTAGATCTTTCGGAACGTATGGATTGCAGTATTTATATCCTGAAGAAAAATAAAAAGAAATAGTATCCCTGAATCTTAAGAATTACTTGATTTTTGGCGATATATATAGGAAAGGGGCACGAACATGGCAAGTTCAGATATCGGAATTGATTTGGGTACAGCCAGTATCCTCGTATATGTGAAAGGAAAGGGCGTTGTGTTGAAGGAACCGTCTGTGGTTGCATTTGACCGGGATACGAACCGGATCAAGGCGATCGGAGAAGAGGCACGACTGATGTTAGGAAGAACGCCGGGCAATATTGTGGCGGTCAGACCGTTACGTCAGGGTGTTATTTCGGATTACCGGATTACAGAGAAGATGCTTAAGTACTTTATCCAGAAAGCGGTTGGCAAGAGCTTCTTTGGAAGACGTCCAAGAATCTCTGTCTGTGTACCAAGCGGGGTGACAGAAGTGGAGAAGAAGGCGGTAGAGGATGCAACCTATCAGGCAGGTGCAAGAGATGTGTCGATCATTGAGGAGCCGGTTGCGGCGGCAATTGGAGCAGGGATTGATATTTCAAGGCCATGCGGTAATATGATTGTTGATATTGGCGGTGGTACAGCGGATATTGCAGTTATCTCATTAGGTGGAACGGTTGTCAGCACATCAATCAAGACGGCAGGAGATGATTTTGACGAGGCAATTGTCCGGTACATGCGTAAGAAACATAATCTGCTGATCGGTGAGCGGACGGCGGAAGAGATCAAGATTAAGATAGGAACCTGTTATCGCAGACCGGAGAATCTGACATTGGATATTCGTGGCCGTAATCTGGTAACCGGACTTCCGAGAACGGTAACGGTGACGTCGGAAGAGACGGTAGAAGCTTTAGAAGAAGTAACTGAACAGATCATTGAGGCGGTACATTCCGTATTGGAGAAGACACCGCCGGAATTAGCGGCTGATATTGCAGACCGCGGTATTGTTCTGACAGGTGGTGGAGCAATGCTTCATGGTCTGGAGGAATTAATTGAGGAAGAGACCGGGATCACGACCATGACGGCGGAGGATCCAATGACATGTGTTGCGATCGGTACCGGCAAGTATATCGAGTTCCTTAGTGGGGCGATGGAAGAAGAATAGGAGTGACGAGATGGTAAGAGGTCTTTACACAGCATGGACCGGCATGGTGAATGAACAGAAACGTTTGGATGTTATATCGAACAATATGGCCAATGCAGATACCACTGGATTTAAGAAGCAGGGTGTTACTTCACAGTCTTTTGATGATGAATTGGCACTTCGGATTCATGACAATAATAATTACAGTCATTTGAATTACCGGATTGGAGATATGAATCTGGGCGTGAAGATTGGTGAGACATACCATGATTTCTCTCAGGGAAGTTTAAGAGAGACCGGTAACACATATGATCTTGCACTTGGTGGAGACGGATTTTTTACCATTCAGACAACAAACAAGCAGGGACAGACCAGTACAAAGTATACCAGAGATGGTTCGTTCACTGTGAACACGGACGGTTATCTTGTTACCAAGGATGGAGATTATGTGTTGGATACGAATGGAAAGACGATCCGGATTCCGGGTGCACAGACAGCACAGAATGTGGCGATCGATCAGAAAGGCAACATTACGGTAGATGGTCAGAATGTTGCGACCCTTGGTATTGCAGGTTTTGCGAATCCACAGGCATTATTACTGTATGGTGAGAACATGTATGATGCGACGGATGCGGCAGGATTGCAGGCTTCTACGGCAACCGTGAATCAAGGGTATCTGGAGATGTCGAATACGAATGTGATCGAGGAGATGGTGGATATGATCACGATTACAAGAGCGTATGAGGCCGGACAGAAGATGATTCAGACGGTTGACTCTACATTGCAGAAGGCAACAACAGAGATTGGAAGAGTATAGGATAGGAGGACAGACGTATGATGCGTTCGTTATGGAGTGCGGCATCAGGCATGGTTGCACAGCAGACTAACTTAGATACAATATCGAATAATTTATCCAATGTGAATACAGCGGGCTATAAGAAAGATACCGTGGAATTTAAGTCCCTGCTGTATCAGAATTTACAGTCCGTTTCGACCAATAATGCAGGCGAGAATAAGCCGGTTCCGGCACAGGTCGGGCTGGGAACAAGAACGGGATCTATTACATCTGTGTTTACGCAGGGTAATATGCAGGAGACAACGAATAAGAATTATCTGGCAATAGAGGGTAATGGCTTTTTCAAAGTGCGGGATGCAGATGGCAATACTGCATATACCAGAGATGGAAGTTTTACGGTGCAGCCGGCAACAGAAGGCGGTGGAACGATCCTTTGTACATCGGAAGGATATCCGGTACTAGACCAACATGATAATGTCATCCACATTCCGGAAGGATATAAGAGTGGCGAGTATGTGGTCGACCGTGAGGGCAATCTGTTCGTTACGAATACAGATGATGTGAATATTCCAATGACAGCAGAATTCAATGGAGAAGCTTATAATCAGAAGATTGGATTGGTACAGTTTAATAATCCGTCAGGGCTTGAGAAGGCTGGCGGCAATCTGTATAATGCGACGGTGGCATCCGGTAATGCTTTGGAAGAGGGTGTAACAGAGGGGCTTGCGACCAGTCTGGTGCATCAGGGATATCTGGAGATGTCTAATGTACAGGTTGCGGATGAGATGGTCAATATGATCGTGGCACAGCGTGCGTATGAGATGAATTCGAAAGCAATTCAGGCGTCAGACGAGATGCTGCAGCAGGCGAATAATCTTAGAAGTTAAGATAGTTTGAATTGAAAAATGTCAATGTGATACATCAAGGATTTGTTGACATTTTGTGTAAATATTATATGATGTATTAGATAAGTAAAAAAATCATTGACAGTAGGGGTTGTTTTGTGGTAAATATAGTTTATGTGTAGATTGGAGGTAACTATGTCACTTACGGATATGAGCGTAACCGGATATTATAATGGTTATCAATCACAGGTTTCGAGTGCGTCTGCAGATGCATTGGAAGGCACTCTTGGCAAAGTAGGGGAAGACACTACGGAAGAAGAGCTGATGGATGCCTGTAAGGAGTTTGAGGCGTATTTTATTGAACAGGTCTACAAGGGCATGGAGAAGACAATTATGAAGGCGGATGACGACGATTCATCCGGCAGCTATATGGACTATTTTAAGGACATGCAGACGCAGGAATATGCAAAGTTGGCATCAGAACAGGGGAATGGTATAGGCTTGGCAAGTCAACTCTATGAACAAATGAAACGCAACTACGGATTGTAGTGTACAGAACGAGAATGGAGGCACATATGAAAATCGAGAAGTTAACAGAGAGTGAAGAGTTAGTAATGAAGTCCATTTGGGATTGCAAGAAGGAGCCGGTGCTGTCAGATGTTGTTGACAGAGTGAATGGTTTCTATGGTAAGGATTGGAAGCCACAGACGGTTTCTACATTCCTTTCAAAGCTGGTACGTAAGGACTATTTGAAGTTACAGCGTAATGGTAAGATCTATACATACAAGATCTTAGTGCCGGAAGAGGCATATAGACGTAAGTTGTATAAGCATCACATCAGTTTCTGGAATCACAATGATATTGTTGAATTCGTACAGGAGATGCTTAATAATCAGGATCTTACAAAGGAAGATCTGGAGAAGCTTCAGTAATAATAGAGAATCACAGAGCTGCTGTTTATGGTTACATGAACGGCAGCTTTATTACTTTGTGGGAGGGTTTGCCTGATAAAGCAATAAAGCTCCGGTCAAGAATATGTCTGCTCTGCTTAGAAAAGTGTAGAGTA
>USBM01000012.1 GCA_900552885.1 uncultured Clostridium sp.
CATCAATCCCGGTTCTACTTCTACTAAAATTGGTGTATTTGAGGACGAAACCCAGGTTATGGAAACGACCCTGCGTCATTCTACCGAAGAAATCGCACAATACGCTTCTATCATTGACCAGAAAGATTTCCGCAAAGAGGTAATTCTTAACGTATTGAAAGAGAAGAACTTTGATATCAACACTTTAGATGTTGTTGTTGGCCGTGGCGGTTTATTAAAACCAATCCCTGGTGGTACATACGCCGTAACTGATGACTTATTACATGATCTCAAGATCGGTGTTCAGGGACAGCATGCTTCGAACCTTGGCGGTATTCTTGCAAGAGAGATCGGTGACCAGGTTGGTGTGCCATCTTATATTGTTGACCCGGTTGTTGTTGACGAGCTTGCTCCGGTTGCAAGATATTCCGGTATGCCGGAACTTCCTAGAAGAAGTATCTTCCATGCATTGAACCAGAAGGCAGTTGCAAAGCGTTACGCAAAAGAGATTGGCAAATCTTACAACGAGTTAAGCCTGATTGTTATCCATATGGGCGGCGGAGTATCCGTTGGTGCTCATAAGAATGGTAAAGTAATTGATGTCAACAATATCTTAGATGGTGAGGGTGCATTCTCTCCAGAACGTGCCGGTACCGTTCCGGTTGGTGACTTGATCAAGCTTTGCTTCTCAGGCAAATACACAGAGAAAGAGATCTACAAAAAGATCTGTGGTAATGGCGGTTTCAATGGATATATCGGAAGTAATGATATGCGTGATCTTATGAAGATGAAGGCTGAAGGTCGCCAGGATGCTTCTGATCTGATCGATGCATTCCATTATCAGATTGCAAAAGATGCCGGCGCTATGGCAGCCGTATTAGACGGTAACGTAGATCAGATCATCTGCACAGGCGGTATTGCATATAATGCATTCACCATTGAAGAGCTTAAGAAAAAATTAGGCTTTATTGCTCCATTTACAGTATATCCTGGTGAGGATGAATTACTTGCACTTGCACAAGGTGCACTTCGTGTTATGAACGGAGAAGAGGAAGCTCAAACCTATTAAACTATCACCCTTGCACAGCGTAAGTGACGGACGAATGCTGTGCAAGGGTATTAGTTGTGATCTGTGCAACATACAGCCAGTTCGATCGGAACTCCCGCATCAGATTCCAATAACCCGCACCTCGGAATCCATACTCTGCAACCAGATTATATTTCTCCCGGATACTCCGGACATCTTCAAACCAGACAACATGTTCCGTTCCCTCTTTTGTATAGTAATAATATGGTGCCATTGCCGTTTCATCATATAAGATTTCCGTCCGATACTGATAGGCTCTGCGAACAGCTTCTACATTTCCAATTGTTTCGGCTTCTGTTACATTTCCTTCAAAGGGTAACGGCCAATCATATGCATAATTCGGAATCCCCATATATATTTTATCATTCGGTATTACCGATACCGCATAATCTAATACTCTCCGTACGTTTGGAACAGGCGCAACAGCCATTGGAGGTCCATATTTGTATCCCCACTCATATGTCATAAGGAATACCGTATCTGCTGCTCTTCCGATTCCTTCATAATCGATACCCTCATATAGTAATCCCGGCTGGTCATCAGCAATCTTAGGCGGCACAGCTACACTTACCTCAAAGCCGCTATCATGCAACATCTTTGTAGTTTTTTGAATAAATGCAACATACGCCTCACGGTAAGGTGCCGGAATAAACTCAAAATCAATATCCAATGCCTGATACCCCTTCTCTCCCATAATATTAAGAATATTGGCAAGCAGGGTATCCTGAACCGCACTACTTTCTAGCAAACGTACTACTAACTGATTGTTAAACCGTTCATTGCGATCTAACGGCGTGATTACCATTCTCTTTCGCCTGCCAAACCGATTTGCCTCACTTAACAGGCGGTCATCATTCATTGCAATCAGGCTCCCATCCTCATTGTATCCATAAGAAAATGGTAACAGTTCATCAATGTACAACAATGTTTCTTCCAATACCGCTTCTTTAATAAACGCATATGCATACCCGAACACATCCATGTCCCGGTCTTCCGTGTCTTTATAAGTGATTACAATCTGTCTCCCCGGCAGAAGAAATGTTTCATTTAACAGATACGGATTATTACGGACCAACTGAATTGCCGTCTGCCCGAATTGTTCTGCAATCCCCGCCAATGTATCTCCCTCTTTTATAGTGTAGATCTGTTCCGGTTCTAAGATAAGCAAAGTCTGCCCCACCACTAATTCCTGCCGTTGTATCTCGTTATCAAATGCCAGCCGTTCCACCGATACACCAAACTGCTCTGCTATTGATTGCAGGGTATCACCCTCATTTACAACATAGACCTTCATATCTTCATTCCTACTACTCCTGCTATCTACTAATCTACGCTCATTTTCTATAAGATGTGCCTCCTTAGATGCGCATTTTTCTTTATGGGTGAACTTGCCTATAAAAAAAGAAGCCCCTCCTGCTAACGCAGACTAAGAAGCTTCTTTGAATAAGAATATGTCTGAATCACTCGATTTTCTATATTCCTTTATGTCGTAATGCTATTCTTGTCAACCTATAAACTTTACATAGTTACAAATACGAACTTCAACATGAATAACAATGCAATGATTGTAATAATGATATCCTTCTTCTGGTATTTACCAGTTACAGCAGAAAGAACCACATATGCAATTGCTCCAATACCAATACCATTTGCAATTGAATAAGTAAGTGGCATCATAATAAGTGCCAAGAAAGCCGGAACTGCAGATGTGATATCATCCATGTTAACCTTAGCAAAGCTCTTCATCATCAATACACCAACATAGATCAATGCCGGGGCAGTAGCTGCGCTCGGAATAATGCTTGCAAGTGGGCTTAAGAACAAGCACAATGCAAAACAGATTGCGGTAACTACGCTGGCAAGACCTGTTCTTGCACCCGCAGCTACACCTGAAGATGACTCAACGAATGTAGTAACAGTTGAAGTACCTAATACAGCACCGGCAACCGTTGCAATAGAGTCACACATCATAGACTTATTGACATCAATCGGATCACCATTCTCATCCAACATACCAGCCTGAGATGCAGTACCATACAAGGTTCCGATTGTATCAAACATATCTACCAGGCAGAATGTGATAATTAACATAATCGCATTAAATACCCCACCAACCGGAGCATTGACAAACGCATCACCCCATGCCTGACCATCGAAGATGCCAACAATACCAACTTCACCGAAATCTTTGAATGTCTGTCCTATTGCACTCAAGTCAAAGGCAGGAATCTCTGTCATGCATACATAGTATAATACACTACAAATGAGGATCGAAAGAATGACACTACCCTTTACATGATAATGCTCAAAGATCGCGATCAACAACAAACCAACAAATGCAACCAATGCAGGAATCACTGCCAATCTCCAGTCTGTTCCATTGGCATTCGCATCTGTAATTGCACCATGAATATCAACAAACTGAACAAAGGTATACTGGTTTGCCTGAATCAGACCTGCATTCTTTAAACCGATCATAGCAATGAAAAGACCAATACCTGCAGGAATTGCTTTCTTCAAACAATCCGGCAATGCTTTCGCAATGTACTCTCTTGCCCCTGTTACAGAAAGCAGCAGGAACACAAGACCGGAAATGAAGATAATAACCATACCCGCATGATAACCTTCGATCACATTCACACCGCCAAATACGGATGCTGAGATAAAGCTTGAACAAAAGAATGCATTTAATCCCATTCCACAAGCCTGCGCAAATGGCATCTTAGCAACAAATGCCATCAATAAAGTACCAATAATCGCACCTATAATAGATGCAATAAATACAGAGTTCCAGATCTGACCAAGCTGTGCAGATACATCCATACCAGCCTCAGCAGCCGCACCTGCTAACCAACCATTTGCTCCCTCACCAGCTACCTGGTTCGGATTAACAAATACGATGTAAGCCATAGCAAAAAATGTGGTAAGACCACCCATAATCTCTGTTCTGACGTCAGATCCACGTTCAGAAATCTTAAAAAACTTATCCATTGTCATTCTCCTTCTAAATATCAGTGCCCTCGTAGTCTAGATACGAAAATTCACTCATCTAATGCAAATTAAATACGGGGACTCACATCTTATTCTCATATGCGAATCCCCATATCAGTGTACGGAAGCTAGATATTATAATCCAACCTCTTGTCTGCAATATTATTTGTTAGCAATCTGTGCCTTAATAGCTTCTGTGAGCTGTGGAACGATCTTATTCAGATCACCAACAATACCATAATCTGCTACATCAAAGATTGGAGCATCCGGATCTTTGTTGATTGCAATGATAAGATCTGACTCTTCCATACCGGCTACATGCTGAATAGCACCTGAAATACCGATTGCGAAATATACCTGTGGACGAACAGTCTTACCGGTCTGTCCTACCTGAAGGTCTCTTGGTAACCAGCCAGCATCTGTTACTGCACGAGAACAGCTTACTGTTGCACCAAGAACTTCTGCTAAGTCATCTAATAACTTGAAGTTCTCTTTGCTTCCAACTCCACGGCCACCAGATACTAAGATCTTAGCATCCATGATATCCTTTACATCAGATACAGCCTTAACAACTTCAAGAATCTCAACATACTTATTGTTTGGAGTAAATCCTGGATTATAGTTAATAACCTCAGCCTTCGCACCAGCTACTTTGTCAAGCTTCTGCATAACACCCGGACGTACTGTAGCCATCTGTGGACGGTTATCAGGACATGCGATTGTAGCAATTGTGTTACCACCAAATGCCGGACGAGTCATTAATAACTGGTTATGCTTCTGCTCTTTACCCGGAATTGGATTGATTGGGAAATCACCAATCTCAAGTAATGTACAGTCAGCTGTAAGACCTGTAGCAACTCTGGCTGATACAGTAGGACCTAAGTCACGACCGATTGCTGTTGCGCCAACTAACATGATCTCAGGCTTATACTCATTAATTACAGATGCCAGTGCATGTGCATATGGCTCAGTTCTATAGTTCTTTAACTCCGGATCATCTACAACGATGACACGATCAGCACCATACTCTGCTAACTCATCTACAAGACCAGCAACATCAGAACCAACTAATACTGCTGTTACTTTTTCATTTAACTTCTCAGCAAGTCTCTTTCCTTCACCGATCAACTCGAAAGAAATACCGCTTAATTCGTTATCTACCTGCTGTGCAAAGACAAATACGCCCTTGTACTGCTCTAATTGTTCTGCGCTCATTGCTCCCATTTTATTCACCTCTTTATTAGATAATGTGCTTTGACAATAACTTGTCAACGATTAACTTAGCTGCATCTTCTGGAGAATCTGGTGTAACCTTCTCACCAGCACCCTTACGAACCTTGTCGGAAGCCTTAGCAATCTTTGTAGGAGAACCATTCAAACCTAAGTTAGAATCATCAACATCCTTAAGATCTGCTCTTCCCCATGTAGTAATCTCTGCATCATATGCATCAAAGATTCCACCTGGAGTCATATAACGAGGCTCATTTAACTCAGCTAATGCTGTGATCAAGCAAGGCATCTGAGCCTTAACCATATGATATCCATCATCATACTGACGCTTAACAACAACACTGTTACCTTCTACCTTGATATCCTGTGCATAAGAGATAACCGGAAGTCCTAAATGTTCAGCGATCTGTGGTCCTACCTGTGCAGTATCACCATCGATAGCCTGACGACCTGTAATGATCAAATCATAATCAATATTTCTTAATGCACCAGCAAGTGTAGTAGATGTAGCCCAAGTATCTGCACCACCTAATACTCTATCTGTTACAAGAACGCCCTTGTCAGCGCCCATAGCCATAGCCTCACGAAGAACTTCTTCTGCCTTTGGAAGACCCATTGTTACAACTGTAACTTCAACATCTTCATTCTGATCCTTGATTGCAAGAG
The DNA here is from genome assembly GCA_900552885.1 of uncultured Clostridium sp. Taxonomy (GTDB): domain Bacteria; phylum Bacillota; class Clostridia; order Lachnospirales; family Lachnospiraceae; genus CAG-590. The sequence continues at coordinate 5,954 of USBM01000012.1, forward strand.
CAGCCTCTAATCCTGCCTTGTCATCTGGATTCATGATAGTAAGCATTGCGCCTCTATCCAATGTTCCATCTGGATTAAATTTAACTCCACCCTTTGTATCAGGTACCTGTTTTACACAAACAACAACTTTCACGTTAATTACCTCCTAGTTTAAGATATTTGCAGAGATAACCATACGCTGAACTTCTGAAGTTCCTTCGTAGATCTCTGTGATCTTAGCATCACGCATCATACGCTCAACGTCGTACTCCTTAATATAACCATAACCACCATGCAACTGAACTGCCTTAGTTGTAACTTCCATTGCAACTTCTGCTGCGTATAACTTAGCCATAGCAGCCTCTACTGAGTAAGATACCTTCTTACCTGACTGATACTCACCCTTCTTCATAGCAGCCTTGTATACTAACATCTTAGCAGCCTCTACCTTAGTAGCCATATCTGCTAACTGGAACTGTGTATTCTGGAACTGAGCGATGGAACGACCAAACTGCTTTCTTTCCTTTACATAGTTGATTGTTGTCTCTAAAGCGCCCTCTGCAATACCAAGTGCCTGAGCAGCGATTCCGATACGACCACCATCCAATGTATGCATAGCGATACCAAATCCCTTACCCTTAGCGCCTAACAAGTTCTCCTTTGGAATACGGCAATCTGTGAAGATCAACTCATAAGTAGAAGAACCACAGATACCCATCTTATTCTCTTTTGTACCAAATGTGAATCCCGGAGTATCCTTCTCTACGATAAATGCTGAAATCTCTTTCTGCATACGTCCACGCTTCTCAACCTTACCTGTAACAGCAATAATGATATAAACATCTGCTTCTTTACCATTGGTAATAAAGCACTTAGAACCATTTAATACCCACTCATCACCATCTAATACAGCTTTAGTCTGCTGACCCTGTGCATCTGTACCAGCACCTGGCTCTGTCAAACCAAAAGCACCTAACTTCTTACCAGAAGCTAAATCAGGTAAATATTTCTCCTTCTGAGCTGGAGTACCAAATGTCTGAATCGGATCCATACATAAAGATGTATGAGCTGATACGATAACACCTGTAGTACCACAAACCTTAGAAAGTTCCTCCACACACATAACATATGTTAAAGGATCACAACCCTGACCACCAAACTCCTTAGGAACAGGAATTCCTAAAAAGCCTGCCTTTGCCATCTTCTCTACTGTCTCTCTTGGAAATCTATGCTCTTCATCAATTTCCTGAGCAAGTGGCTTAACTTCTTTCTCAGCAAATTCTTTGAAAAGAGTTTGTGCCATTTCATGTTTCTTACTTAATGTGAAATCCATTTGTAATTATCCTCCTATTACATTCTTATGCTCATAATTACTGAGCATCAACAGGTGTCTTAGTGCGGTCAGCATTGTATACATAGAATCCCTTACCACTCTTAACACCAAGGTTGCCGCCACGAACCATCTTACGAAGCAATGGACAAGCACGATACTTGCTGTCACCTGTCTCAGCATAAAGAACATCCATGATTGCAAGACAAATATCAAGACCAATGAAATCACCTAACTCAAGAGGTCCCATTGGATGATTAGCACCAAGCTTCATAGCAGAATCGATACCAGCGATATCAGATACACCTTCCATCTTGATAAATGCTGCTTCATTGATCATTGGAACTAAGATACGGTTAACAACGAAGCCTGCAGCTTCATTAACCTGAACAGGAGTCTTACCAATCTCTTCTGAAATCTTAACGATTGTATCAACTGTCTCCTGAGGAGTATTCACACCAGCAATAACCTCAACTAACTTCATACGATCAGCAGGATTGAAGAAATGCATACCGATCATTGGACGAGTAAGTCCGTTACCAATCTCTGTGATAGAAAGGCTTGATGTGTTAGAAGCAAAGATACACTCAGGCTTAGCAATCTTATCTAACTCAGAAAAAGTAGTCTTCTTAACTTCCATATTCTCAAATGCAGCTTCTACGATCAGATCGCAATCTGCACAAAGATCTTCCTTAAGACCAGGTGTGATGCTTGCAAGAATTCCATCCACCTTCTCCTGTGTCATCTTTCCTTTTTCAACAAGTCTTGCATATCCCTTTGCAATCTTATCCTTACCACCTTCAGCCCACTCCTGCTTGATGTCACAAAGTGCTACTTCATAACCATCTACCTGAGCAAAAGCTTTTGCAATACCCTGACCCATGGTACCTGCACCAATAATACCAACTTTCATTCTTTTGTCCTCCTAAAAAAATATATTTGTGGATATGACCGACAAATTCATTTACGTTTCGTTTGTACGGCATCTCCTATTTCACACATTTAGGATGGTCAAATGGCCATCCTAAATATGGTAAAAACAATGTAATTATTTGTTCTGGAAAGGAACTACTTTCAACTTCTTCTCTTTGTCTTTCTCTAAGAAGTTACCCATTCCAGCCTTCTGATCTTCTGTCTCAAAACAATCACCGAATAACTTCTCCTCGATCACGATTGCCTGATCCATATCTACCTGTAATCCATCGTTAATTGCCTTCTTGCAGTTACGAACTGCAATTGGAGCCTGTGCAGCAATACCTGCAGCAAGCTTCTTAGCGGCCGGAATCAGCTCCTCTAATGGATATACCGCATTCACAAGGCCAATACGATATGCCTCATCTGCCTTGATGTTACGTGCTGTGTAGATCATCTGCTTTGCCATTCCAGGACCAACCAGACGAGCCAGTCTCTGCGTTCCACCAAATCCAGGTGTAATTCCAAGACCTACCTCAGGCTGTCCAAAGATTGCATTCTCAGAACAGATACGAATATCACAGCTCATAGAAATCTCGCATCCACCACCTAAAGCAAATCCGTTTACTGCTGCAATAACAGGAATTGGAAATGTCTCTAACTTACGGAATACGTCATTACCTTTCTTACCAAATGCTTCACCCTCAGCCTTAGTAAGAGTAGACATCTCTCCGATATCAGCACCTGCAACAAATGACTTCTCGCCTGCACCGGTTAATACTAATGCTCTCGTAGCATCTAAATCTACCGCATCTAATGTTGCATTCAACTCCTCTAATACCTGGCTGTTCAAAGCATTAAGTGCCTTTGGACGATTGATTGTAATAACACCTACAAATCCGTCCTGCTCATATGTGATAAATTCCATGATTGAATCTCCTTCATTAAAATACTGCAAACTACCGTCTATGAATTAGTCTCTCTCTACGATAGTAGAGCAGCCCATACCACCGCCGATACAAAGTGTAGCAAGACCTTTCTTCGCATCCTTCTTAACCATCTCGTGTAATAATGTAACAAGGATACGGCATCCAGAAGCTCCTACCGGATGTCCAAGTGCAATTGCACCACCATTTGGATTCAACTGCTCATCTGTAAATCCAAGATCTTTCTGTACAGCGATTGACTGTGCAGCAAATGCCTCATTAGCCTCGATGATATCGAAGTCCTCAATCTTGTATCCTGTCTTAGCCATTACCTTCTTAGTAGAAGCAACAGGACCTACACCCATGATAGAAGGATCAACACCACCTAATGCACCAGCAACAAATGTAGCCATAGGTGTAACACCTAACTCTTTTGCTTTCTCTTCACTCATAACAACAACTGCTGCTGCACCATCATTAATTCCTGATGAGTTAGCTGCTGTAACGATTCCATCTTTCTTGAATGCCGGGCGAAGCTTAGCAATGCTCTCTGCTGTTGTACCAGGACGTGGACCTTCATCTGTATCAAAGATAACAGTCTCTTTCTTCTTCTTAACTTCTACAGGAACGATCTCGTCTTTGAATGCACCAGACTCAACTGCTGCTGCTGCCTTCTGCTGAGACTTAGCTGCAAATGCATCTAACTCTTCTCTTGTGATACCATACTTCTCACATACGTTCTCAGCAGTGATACCCATATGATAATCATTAAATGCATCCCATAATGCATCATTAACCATGGTATCCACCATAGTGTTGTTACCCATTCTATATCCGAAACGTGCCTGCTTTAATGCGTAAGGAGCCATAGACATATTCTCCATACCACCTGCAACAACGATATCAGCATCGCCAGCCTGAATCATCTGAGCAGCCATATTGACACAGTTAAGACCTGAACCACAAACAACGTTAACGGTTACGGCCGGTGTCTCAATTGGTAAACCTGCGTTAATAGATGCCTGACGTGCAACGTTCTGACCAAGACCTGCCTGGATTACACAACCCATATATACATGGTCTACCTGATCAGCAGGAACGCCTGCTCTTTTAATAGCTTCCTTAATAACAATAGAACCTAAAACTGGAGCTGGAGTTGTGCTTAATCCACCACCCATAGTTCCGATTGCTGTACGACAAGCGCCAGCTAAAACAACTTTTTTTGACATAATGAAATATCCTCCGTTTAAAATTTTGCTGATGAAAAGAAATCATCACACAATCTGTTCCCATGATAACATATATTTTTTTAAGTTGCAACCAAATATACCCACGCAAACCTTGAAAAACATACCCATTTTATGTTCTTTTTTTAAAACAAAATTCGACTTTAACGTTTTTTATTTGCATGTCCTTTTCGCATAGAATTACCATTTGAGGACCTTCGATCATTTTCCAAACCCTTTCTGTGCCTCATTTTGTTATGATTCCCAAGCGTTTTTGGGTGATTCCGGCTCTGGTCTGTTTTCTCCTGTCTGCCCTTCTTATCATGTTCTGCCTTAAACTTTCTTGGAGGGATCAGACAATTCCTGTCAAATCCGATCAGATCATTCCTTCCCGCCTTAAGCAGCGCTTCTTTCACCAGTTCATAATTCTCCGGCACTCTGTACTGGATCAATGCCCTTTGCATTGCCTTCTCATGTGGATTCTTCGGCACATACACTTCCTGCAGCGTTCTTGGATCAACACCTGTATAATACATACATGTTGACATTGTCGATGGGGTTGGATAAAAATCCTGCACCTGCTCCGGCATATATCCAAGATCCCGGATATGTTCCGCTAACGTCACCGCTTCCTTTAGTCCGGAACCCGGATGCGACGACATCAGATACGGCACCAGATATTGTTCCTTACCAATCCTCTTATTGATCTGATAAAATTTATCAACAAATCTGCGATATACTGCATTTTCCGGTTTACCCATCATCTTAAGCACCGGATCTGCTACATGCTCCGGTGCAACCCTCAGCTGACCACTAATATGATACTGACATAATTCCTTCAAAAAATCATCTTTCGGATCTGCCAATACATAATCAAACCGGATTCCCGATCGAATAAAGACTTTCTTCACACCAGGAAGCGCCCGTAATTTCCGCAGTAGTTCAATATAATCAGTATGATCTGCTTTCAGATTCTTACATGGCTGCGGAAACAGACACTGTTTATTGGTACACACTCCCACCTTTAACTGTTTCTGACAAGCCGGTGCCCGGAAATTCGCCGTCGGTCCACCCACGTCATGAATATATCCTTTGAAATCCGGATCCTTCGTCATGAGAATTGCTTCCCTGACCAGAGATTCGTGACTTCGGCACTGTACAATACGTCCCTGATGAAAGGTAAGTGCACAGAAACTGCATCCTCCAAAACATCCCCGATTACTTGTCAGCGAAAATTTGATCTCTGCAATTGCTGGAACCCCACCCATTTTTTCATAAGACGGATGATAATTTCTCATATATGGAAGCTCATACACGTCATCCATCTCCTGCATTGTCAGCGGCATAGCTGGTGGATTCTGCACCACATATCGTTTCTCGCCATATTTTTCAATCAAAGGCTTTGCAGAAAACGGATCCGTATTCTGATATTGAATTGCAAAGCTTTTTGCATATTCAATCTTATCTTCAATCATCTGTTGATACTCCGGTAGTACGATTCCATCATATACCTGTTCAATCTCCCTTGCCTTATAGACCGTGCCTGCAATAAATGTAATATCCTCCACTGCAAGTCCACTGTCCAACGCATCTGCCACTTCAACAATTGCATGTTCTCCCATTCCATAGATCAACAGATCAGCACCCGAATCCATCAGAATAGAGCGTTTTAGCTTATTTGACCAATAATCATAATGTGCCATACGCCGCAGACTCGCTTCAATTCCTCCGATAATAATCGGTACATCCTTATAGGTTCTTTTGATCAAATTACAATATACAGTTGTTGCATAATCCGGTCGTTTTCCCGCAACTCCACCCGGTGTATAAGCATCCGTTCTCCGTCGTTTTTTCGATACCGAATAGTGATTAACCATAGAATCCATATTACCGGCATTTACCAGGAAGCCAAGCCTTGGCCTCCCAAATTCCGTGACACTTGCATCATTCTTCCAGTCAGGCTGAGGAAGAATTGCTACCTTATAACCATGCGCTTCTAACACTCTTGATATAATTGCAGTACCAAAAGAAGGATGGTCTACATACGCATCCCCTGTCACACAGACAAAGTCCGGCTGTACCCATCCTGCTTGTTTCATTTCCTGTCTTGTAATTGGTAAATATCCCATTCTTTTTATCCTAATTATTACTTCTTATTCAGAAAATCAACTGACTTCCCTGCACCAACTACCACTGCTTCCAATGCAGTAGGTGCAACATAAGCATGAATTCCTGTGCTTTCTTCTACTAAACGATCCATACCATAAATCAAGCTTCCACCACCACTTAACACAATGCCATGCTCCGCAATATCTGCAATCAACTCCGGCGGTGAGATCTCCAATACATTATGAATCGTATCTAATATCTGTGCCGTCACTTCCGCAAATGCTTCAATTGTCTCTTCAGATGATACAATGATTCTTGCAGGAAATCCCGTCACAAGATCTCTTCCTTTTACCTCCATGGTAACCGGCTCTTCTCTTGGATATACCGATCCAATCGTCATCTTGATTCGCTCCGCAGTCGGTTCCCCAATCAACAGATTATATGCTCTACGAATATACTTGATCATTGCCTCATTATAATCATCTCCGGCAAGCTTTAATGAATTACTCTCAACAATTCCTCCAAGAGAGATCACCGCAACATCACTGGTTCCTCCTCCAATATCCACAATCATATTACCACGCGGAAGAGAAATATCAATATCTGCACCAATTGCAGCTGCAATCGGCTCTTCCATAATATCCACATGCTTTGCACCTGTATGATATACCGCATCCTCTACTGCACGTTTTTCAACCTCTGTTACACCACTTGGAACACAGACACAAATTCTCGGCCTGCTTAACATCCTCTTCTTCTGCATCGCCGTCTCAATAAATGCCTTCAGCATACGCTCTGTTACCGTAAAATCTGATATAACCCCCTGTTTCAACGGGCGGATCACCTCAATATTATCCGGTGCCTTTCCCATCATTAACTTTGCTTTCTGTCCGATTGCAATCAGACGTTTAGTTCTCTTTTCAAATGCCACAACGGATGGTTGATTGATTACAATACCTTTTCCTTTTACATATACAAGAACATTAGCTGTCCCCAAATCAATTCCGATATCCATGTCAAACATATACTTTCTTCCTCCGTTACTCTATATCCAAACTACCTAATTATCATAAATCCACATACATAATATCAAAAAATACAGAAAAAACAAATACTTTTTTGCTTTTTCTGTATTTTTCCCGTTATTGTTTATTGATTTGGTAATTATTCAAAATCCGATGATACTAAATGATGCTCCTGCTCACCCGATGTCATCTCACGGTTATGTGCCTTAGAAACTGCATTGTCTACAATTTTCAATACACGATCCAGATTACCACTCTCTACTTCCTGCATTCTTCTGCGAAGATTATTCTCAGCACCCGGCTCACACGGATAGCCCAACTGGGTTGCATGATTCTTCGCAATCTCAAATACATCCATATCTGTAATTCTGTGAACCTGGATCAAATGCTTAAATTGATTAGAAATAGAAACATTCTCTTTGAAGATTCTTGATAATGTCTCAATCTGTCCTGTCATAATTACGATCACATCATTATCCGGATTAGTTACAATCTGATAGATCTCTTCTAATTTCTCATTTGTGATGATACCTGCATTCTCAATCACAAGACATCCACCCTGTAACTTACCAATGGCGTCTCCAATATTAGCACGATTCAAAGCATTACCTTTAATCTTTGCAATTGTCTTATTCTTACATATTCCCAACGCATAGAAACTTCTTGCAAAATCCTCTGCGATCGTGGTTGTACCAAATCCATACTGACCTAATATAACCATATTGCGAGGCTCCGACGGATGTGCATTGATATACTGAATAGCATTGACGATCTGATCACTAATTGCATTCACTGTTAAATACTTACCAAGGAATTGTTCCGCTCCAACCGGAAGTACATAACCACCAGAAGCACTTGCTGATGTAGCCTTTTTAGCTTCTTCCTCCGCTTTCCGTCTTGCTTCTTCGGCTGCTTTTCTTGCCTCTTCTTCCGCTTTCCGTCTTGCTTCCTCTTCGGCTGCTTTTCTTGCCTCTTCTTCCGCCTTCCGTCTTGCTTCTTCTTCGGCTGCTTTTCTTGCCTCTTCTTCCGCCTTCCGTCTTGCTTCTTCTTCCGCTGCTTTTCTCGCCTCTTCTTCCGCTTTCCGTCTTGCTTCTTCTTCCGCTGCTTTTCTTGCCTCTTCTTCCGCTTTCCGTCTCGCTTCCTCTTCGGCTGCTTTTCTCGCCTCTTCTTCCTGACGTTTACGAGCTTCCTCCATCTCACGTGCTTTTATCTCTGCTTCGTGAATTCGACGTTGCTCCTCTTCTGCTTTTCTCATTGCCGCTGCAGCAGCCTGACGTTTCTTCTCTTCCTCTGCCCGTCTTGTTTCCTCTTCGGCTTTCACCTTTGCTTCTTCTGCTTTTCTTCTCTCTTCTGCCTCAGCTGCCATTCGAGCTTCTTCCGCTTTCTTAGCTGCATCTTCAGATGAATGGTCCGAAGCTACAAAACTCATATCATCATCGTCATCATCATCAAAATCAATATTATATGCACTCTGTACATCATTGCTCTCTACCGGACGCTGTCTGACAGGAACAACACTGATTACATCTCCATTCTCATCCACAAAGGAATCTTTCTTCGGTGGTTCATTCTTAGGTTGAACATGCTGTGGTTCCGTACCGGATGATACCCAGCTTACTTCTTCTTCCTTATTATCATCCCAAGCGCCCCTTCCATCATCTACAATGATCGTGCTGCTTCCTCCAACAACTTGTACCGGTTCCGGAACCGGTGCATGTGGCTTTGCAGTTTGTGGATTATGTACTGGTTCTGCCGGCTTTGGAATTTCTGTCTGAGGTTTAGATTTCTCAACAGCAGCATTAATCTCCTCCGTATTAAGCGTAACTGTACTTTCCTCTGCCCCGATAGAAATTCCCGATTTATCTGTAGGTGTAATATCAATTCCAAGACCACCGCCTTGTACACTCGAACCGTTTAAACTTTGCTGTCCCCTTGTTGGGTTCGAAAGACTAGGACCATCTCCTGTTGGGTTTGACAATGTCGGACCATTACCCAGCCCTCCAATGCCACCAGAAATACCTCCACCAAGACCAACAGACGGAGCTTCTTTCTTTTCCTGCTCTGGAGTAATACCCGCTGCCTTCATTCGCTTCTTCTCTTCTAACTTTGCCATCTCTTCCGGAGATATGGTCCGGAATTGTGGTTTTGTATTATTAGAAGATGACTTCTGCCCTGATGCCGCTTTCTTCTCCTCTTCCTTCTGTGTTGCAGCAGCTTTTGCCGCTTTTTCTTTTTCAACTTGTGCTCTGATTGCTGCAATTAATGCCTCTGTTTGATCCATTTTCTTTTCCTGCACCCGCCTTTCTGCCTCAATCTTAGCTTCCTCTTCCGCTTTAAATCTGGCTCTTTGTTCCTCCTCCGCTCTGGCTGCCGCCAACCGCTGTTCCCTCTCAGCCGCAAGCTTCGGATTTCTTTTGATCTCTTCTTCCTCTTCCCTTTGTTTTCTTGCTGCAGCCCGTTGTTCAAAAGCCAAAGCCTTCAAACGTTGTTCTTCCTGCTTCTTTGCTAATGCCTCTTTTGCAGCCGCTACCTCAGCCTCTCTCTTCATCCGAAGTTCTCTCATCTGAGGTGTCTCCTCCAACTCACCTGAGCCAAAAGAACTATTATTCAAATTGCGAGAACGATTATTCCCGTTATTACCACCTTTTAATTGAATCCCCATAACTTAACATCTACTTTCTTTCAGTTCTGACAACTTGCGAATCATATCATCCCGGATGATAATGCGAACCCGCAATTCCTCTCTATTTGGTTTCCTATTCACTTGTACATCTGATTCTGTTATAGCAATCTCTTTATGACTATCTTGCTGAACTCCTTCAATCGTCTGTCCTTCTACACTCTCCGGAAGTAACTCTTCCTCTGTTGCCTGTTCCTCCATGTTCTCCGGAAGCAACTCTTCCTCTGTTGCCTGTTCCTCCATGTTCTCCAGAAGCAACTCTTCCTCTGTTGCCTGTCTTTCAACATTTTCCCGAGACTCATCAGTTGCCCATTCTTCTACACTTTCTTGAAGTATTTCCTCACCTTCCTGAGATTCTTTTATCGTCGATGCCCCGATATTTTCCTGTAAATTCTCTTTTACCTCAGATTCCTGTGCATCCTCTTTCCTCTCATTGAAGACTATTGATTCTGCAAACGTAAGATTCTCATCTTTCTGTTTCTCAAAGCTCTGCAACTCTACCGATGGAATAATCTCGTCAAAATCCACAATCGGCTCTTCTGCATAAATCTCCTTCACTGCTAATTGTTCCGGCATTGGGTTCATCTCATTTGTTGAATCCTTTGGTTGCCATGAGTCAAATGAGTAATCCTCAACAACAAAATCATTCTGTTCATAGCTAGCCTTCGACTCAAATTGTCCTGAATCTTCACCCGTATAATATTCTTTGTTATCAATCATCTGATGTAGAATCTCTGCTTCCTGAGGAATTGCTTCCTTCATCTGATCATCCACATCCGATTGCACAACTGACATAAAACCTAATGTATCTAACGGTTCCTCTTCCTTATTATCAGCAAGGAACTGTGCCTTTAACTCTTCAAAGGATACCGTTGCAATCTTCTGTGCTGTTACACCTTCCTGAATAACAACTTCCTCTGGTATAACCACCTCTTCTGCACTTTCCGTATTCGAATCTTTACGATTCCACCTGCGAAGTCTTGCTTCTTTCTTCTCCTCCTCCAAACGCATAGATGCTTCTAACGCTTCTAACTCTATCCGCTCCTCTTCTTCCTTCTTTGCCTCAATATCCGCAATCTCATCTGCCGACATCGCCTCTAAAGAATCCGGAATCAAAGCATCTAATTCCTCATTCATAACGACCTCACCAACCGTCTTCTTTGGTGGTTCTAGTACGTTTTCAATAATACCATCTACAAACTCATCCGAAAGTTGCTCGATCGGTTCTGCATCTACCGGCAGTTTAGCCGCCACTACATTACCCAAAGACCCCGTCGCTTTAGATACATTGTCTTTCAACGCATCCGCGACACTCTTAGCTTGTGTCTTCGCCTTGGTTGTATCAATATCCTTCACACTTTGTGCAACATGTCGAGCCGTCTCTAATATCTTTTCTTTATCTACTTTCTTAGAAAGAATCTTCTCTAATGCCGCCTCGCGTTCGTTCTTTTGCTGTTCTTCTAAAGAAACAGCATCTACCATAACATGATCCGCATCCTGCGTTTCCTTACGTTCAGCCTCTCCAGAAGATAACTCTTCTGTATGGCTGTCTATGCTTACCTCTGCCGCAAATTCATCTGACTTTTTCTCCGTTGTTTCTGTTTGTGCATTCCCATCCTCAAACGACACTGTCGGCTGCTCCTTATCTTCCTTCACATCGTCTTTGTTATGATCTGCGCTTTCATCCTCTTCCTTATTCTTCTTGCGGCTTGTTTTCTTTTTCTTTTTCTTTTCCTTGACCGGCTTGGCATCTATACCATCCTTATCATCTGCCTCCACCATAATTCTTGCCTCCGGTGGATACATCCGCAAATGATCAGCCTCTAATATTGCATCTTCCTGTGCAATCAGATTGCCAAACATCTCCTGATCTTCCGGCTGTTCTTCCTTTGGATAACAATAGAAATATTGATCAACATCTAACTTGTCGTCTATATAATCTATAACCGGTTGTACATAAATAGAATCTCTAAAATTCTCTAAAATATATTGGCTCTCTTCTAATGCTTTATCTTTCCTGCCCATCTTATCATACAATAAAATGGCTTCGAAATTCCATCGATCATCCGGCATCCGTTCCAAAATCGGAATCAAAATGGCTGCTATCTCCTTAACATCAGTTCCTTGTGCCTTCTTCACCAAATATTCCAAATAATCCTGCTGAGTATCTTCCGGTGCAACATAAAACTTATACTGCTCGTAATACTTCTGTGCTCTGGAATAATACCCTAATTCCAAATACAACAATATCAATTCATATATAATACGAGTTCCCTGAGGTGACATCTGATGAGCCTTCAACAAATATTTCCGGCTGTCATAATATCTCTTATTCTCCCGGAATATCTCACCACTAATTCTCAAAAACTGTGGGTTGATGGACTTATCCAGATTCTGCGTATCCAATATCTCAAGTGCTTCCGCAAACTTCTTCTCTTCTGCCAATTCCTTTATGCGATTGATACTAGATATACTAATTCCCGTACTCACAAATTTCACCTCTTCAAAACTGCTCACTTATTTCAGTTTACCATATTGTGCAATCTTTGACAATAAAAAACCACCAAATATTCCACTAATAAGACCACCAATATGTGCAGCATTATCAACACCAAT
>USBM01000013.1 GCA_900552885.1 uncultured Clostridium sp.
GCTGCCTCCCGTAGGAGTTTGGGCCGTGTCTCAGTCCCAATGTGGCCGTTCACCCTCTCAGGCCGGCTACTGATCGTCGCCTTGGTGAGCCGTTACCTCACCAACCAGCTAATCAGACGCGGGTCCATCTCACACCACCGGAGTTTTTCACACTGTGCCATGCAGCACTGTGCGCTTATGCGGTATTAGCAGTCATTTCTAACTGTTATCCCCCTGTGTGAGGTAGGTTACCCACGCGTTACTCACCCGTCCGCCACTCAGTCAAATAACCGTCATTCCGAAGAAATCGTAGTTAAGTGCTTCGTTCGACTTGCATGTGTTAAGCACGCCGCCAGCGTTCATCCTGAGCCAGGATCAAACTCTCATATTTAAAAGTTTGTATCCCGTTCATGACTCACCATCGCTGGCTAATCAATCCCGTTTTACTGTTTTGGATCGTTTTATACTAAAACGTTCTCTCGAAAAATCTGTTAAGAAATTTCAGGGTTGTTTTGTTGTTTAATCTTCATTCAGTTTTCATTGTTCCTGTTGCTTCGTTGTTACTCATTAGCGCCGCAACAGTGATTATATTATCACAAGCATTCCCCCTTGTCAACAACTTTTTTCAAAAAAAATCGACATTCTTTCAGAACGTCGATTTTACAAGGTTTCTCTATAGAAACAGCACTTTTGTCAGATCCCCGACAATGTCTACCAATGCATTATTATCGTATAGCATTTTTAAAATAGAGGTTGCATTGATCTCCGCAATCAAAGACCGACTCCACTCCATCGTACTCGTAACGGACAAAATCAGAAAGAAAATCCAGATCAGTATTAATCCTTTCATAGCACCTAATGCGCCTCCTCCCACTTTGTCAATCGATCGAAGTATCGGTAGTTTAGATAATCCTTTTGCCGTTCTTCCCAAAAAGAAAAAGAAAATTCGACAGATGAGTACAAGTGCCAGAAACACTACCGCATTCAGAATCACCATAGCAACAGACTTCGCAATATAATCATATACCCCTGTTGCATTGAGTACGTCGTACATTTCAGCATTATTATTGTTGAGGATATTCCCTTTCATTGTCTCCGGTAGCGGAAGTCCTTCAATAATCGCAACCTGTACCCCCTTCGAGGTCTCTTCCCCTGCTTCCGAAAATTGCATTTTCTCCGATATATATTGTGCAAGACGTTCGTCTAACTGTGAATTCTTCTCTAAAGAACTACTGACATACGGTGCAACATAAACCGCAATCACAATGCTGACAATCAATCCAGCCACCGACACCAAAACCCGGAACAGTCCCTGCCATAATCCACTTATCACGCATATCAAAAAGACAATTCCTATTATTATACTTATTGTATTCATTTCGTTTCCTTTTCACTTTGATGCTTCAACCGTACAACTTCTGAGCCACTGTCATATAACACAATGTAACGACTGCTGTATCCTGTCGGCACCATATCCACTACATTCTTCGAAAATGTATAAGAGAATTTTAATTTACCTTTCACCGTATAGATGCGGCATTCTGTTCCTCCGGTAAATACAATCTCATCCTTTGTCATTCTTACATTCTCATACGAAAAATCAATCTTCTGAGTCATCACTTTCCGCCCGTTAGTATTATATAATTCCAAGACATACGGTGCTTTCTCTTCATTTTTCTTGGTCTCTTCCTCATTCGAAATGACAATCCCTACATACTTATCATTATAAATAACACTCTGAACCTCGCTCTTCAATGCAATCCTTGCCTTTTCGCTAGGTTTCTCACGCATCGAATACAAAATGATCTGATTATCTCCAAATGCACAGATTGTATTATTATCCAAAAATTCTACCTTTGGCACAAGTGTATCCTCCAACTGATAACCACCCATCAAACGATCTGCATTCTCGTTCACGACAACCAGTCCAAAATTATAAGCGGCCAGACCATTCTTCACATCAACACCATCTAAATATAAATATGTTGAAAAAAGCTTGGTTCCATCACTAGACAGATCCATATCCATCGGATAACCACTCTTATCAATCGTTGTCTGAATCTCCGAGATCTGTTCTCCATTCTTATCATAAATATTGATATAATTGACCTTCTCATCCTCTAAGATAACCGCAAACTCCCCCTGTGAAGCTACTGCAATATCACATACCTTGTATGGCATTGTTGTATTGCTCACTTTTCCTTGCGTATTAAATATGTAGACATCATTCCCATTCATGTCTGCAATTGCAGCATATTCCCCGGAAACATCTGCCGTTGGCATCTTCATTGCAAAAGTCTCATTCCAGACTGCCTTACCTTTCTCGTCAACATAAGTCGCTCCGTCTTTGCTGAATTTCAACAAAGAATTCTGATAAGGTGCATAGTCTAACATGGAGGCATTCTTTACCCCTGTCTCTTCCACTACTTCATATCCATTATATCCTCTGTCTACAAATATCATATAAATGCCGGTAAGGATAATGATTACCACAATAACTGCCACTATCTTTGGCAACCTGCCATCCATCCGATTACGGCTCCGCCATTCTGCCTGCTCATCCTCATCAACTTCCTCCTCCCGACGGAAGTCAGCCTTCTCTGGCATCTCTACAATATTATCCGGTTGTTCTTCTCCTTCTTTAGATGATCGAAACTTATCTTTCATTGATCGTATCAAATGATTCTTCTTCATGATTCAAACCTTTTCCTAACTATATAGATTCTTTCTAATCTTATATAGTATACTATATTTTCAGAAAAGGTACTAGCTTTTATTTTCGAATTGTAGGAATCACAATCTGATCTCCCTCCTGAATATCATCTGCTTCTCCTAATCCGTTTGCCTCCATTAGTTCGGCTACATATCCCACAGAATTATACATCTTAAAACTGATTGATGATAAGGTATCTCCATTTTGCACCGTATAATATTTCGGCAGATTCGATGCAACAGAACGCACTTTATCCACCTGCTCATTCTTCTCTTTTTCTATTTGCCGCAGTTCTTCGGTGCTTTTGCTCTTTTCTGTCTTTTGATCATTCTGCACTGCAAATACTTCCAGTCCGTTTTCCTGCAAAACAAATTCTACCTTTTCTAACATCTGATAGTTGCTAAATACCGCAATTCCTAACGCCAATACCGCAATCACTAAACAGGCACATACCGCCTGCAATCTTTTATTCGCCCGTTCTATCCGTGCATTGCGTGCCCGTTCTTCCATAATCTTCTTATAATTCCGCAGAACCGCCTCGTCCTTTTGTTCCACCTCATTTTTAGGTACAGGTTCTACCTCACCCTTAGAGGCAATCATAAAATTCTGCATTGACTCATTTCTTGCATAATAAATGTAATAACCACTCTGCCGACACAACACATCTTCCTTCATCATATAAAATGCGTCTTCCCCCTCTAAGGCATCCATAATATATAACACCTTGTCCGATCCTGCAAAGTTGTCCACATGTAGTTTCATGATCATATCATTTACTTCGGTAGAAAATCCCATACGCGACAAAAACCATCCGACCACTTCTAAATCCGGGAAATATGTCTTCACCTCCTGATAAATGTAACTCCAGGTTTCCCCATCAAATGTTGTCTCTTCCAAGTCTAATTCCAGATTCTGTGCTGCCAAAGCTCCACTGATATATATGACATCTGCCTGCCCGTTTCTCTGCACCTCTCCTACTAAGATTGCACCTCTGGCAAATGTGGAATTGGGATTCGCCAATTGTTTCAGATATGTCATCACATAATCTTCTACATAGATTCTCCGATTTCCAGAAGGTGTTCCAATCTGTCGGATATTCTTTGGTAATGTAATTCCCGCAAAAATGTTATCCTGTGTAGTATCTTGTTTATCATATACAATCTCTATCATATTTTCCGTCCTTTCTGCGACATTTTTGCTATCAGTAACATAGCATTTTAAAACTACTTATCATGTCTAAAATTGTCTTCCAACTCGCTTTAATGCCCGCAAAACACGGAAATATCACTCTTCTTTATACAGAATACGACACAACAAAATTGATTAAAACAGGTTCAATCTGCCCATACTTTACATACAATATGGTAAGCGGTGCTTTCCAAATTTGAACAGGAGGTTATCCATGAATCCTTATTATTATAACGCATTTGAAAAAGGGGCTGACTTTCAACTAAATCAAACGCTATGTACTATCTTGCGTCAAAAACATATTCCTGCAGATAATACCGTAATCCTATGCATTGGAACCGATCGTGCAACCGGAGACTGTCTCGGGCCATTGGTTGGTGATTACCTTCAAAAGACATTACCCGATATTGCCATATATGGTACATTGGAATCTCCGGTACACGCTCTCAATTTAGAGGAAACTATTCACAGTATCCACCAGTCTTACGAATCTCCATTTATCATCGCCATCGATGCCTCTCTCGGAACACGGGAACATATCGGTTATGCTACATTAAGCCACACTCCCTTAATTCCCGGAAAAGGCGTAAATAAAAAATTACCTGCAATAGGGAATCTCTCTATCACAGGTATTGTAAATGTAGCCGGTTTTCCAAACTCTGTACTGTTGCAAAGCACCAGACTTCACATCGTTATGACCCTTGCTACCTGCATCAGTAATGCAATCAGCTGGTATTTTCTTGAAGATTATCTTCCTGCTCCCTTGTAAGCAGCTATCGCCTCGGAAACCGTATCCGCCGTACCATCTTCCATCAAGGAAATCAAATCTGCCACCTTCGCCGATGTGCAGAACTCTTTTCCTAAAATTGCTCCATAATTATTCGCAATTGCCAATGACGAATTCTGAATATCTTCATCTAACACTGTCATATGTTCTTCCATCTCATCGATACTCTCCTTCATCTGCTCCAATCTGCCAAGCCGCCTGTCATTCACCTCATTGGTCAGGATCTGCTTTGTCTCATTCTCAAACACAGTCATCGCATCCTGTTTCTCTTTGCTGATCTGCTCCAATTCCTGATCTAACTCTTCTAACTTGGCATCATACTTATCTAATCCATACTGACTATCATCTTTATCCTTGTTGATCTTATTACGGATTGCTTTCATCTGCTTCTTGTTTGCAGCAATCTGATCCTTAATATTCCGCCCTTCCATCAAGGTATCATAATGGCGGATCTTCACCTTATTCATCATCATTACATAAATGAAACTAAATACAAATAATACAACGGATACTAACAACGTGCACAGATAGGTCTGATGTGCGCTATCCTTAAACAACACATGTGCAGACAACAGATACAACAATGCCGGTACCGCTATATATGCGATCAATATTGCTACCACTAATGTAATGATCTCTAAGAAACGCTTTGTCATAAATAGCGAATAAAATAACTCTCTCCTGCAGAAAGCAGGAACATGATGTGCCTTGAATAATGTCCGCATCTCCACCTGTAGCTGACGATTCTCCTCTGTTAATTCTGCCGTCTCATAAGATACTCGCTCGTCTACTCTCTTAGACTTTGCTTTATCCCTTCTTGCCCGCACATTCCGGCTCTTGTTCTTATTCGCATCAATCTGATCATCATAAATCTTCTCAATCTCATTCTTACGCTTACGGATCGTCTGTGCAATCTCATCCTGAATCGACTTCTCTTCCGTTGTGATCGCCTTCTTCAAATTCTTCTCTTGATTCTTATATTCTGCCAATTCCTTCTTCAACTGCTCCACCGCTTCTAAATCGGTCTGCACCTGATAAAGATAATCCACATTCTCATTAAATACGCTGTCTTGCATACATCTCTGCCTCTCTTTCGTATTTGAAATATATATACTCTATCATCTTATCAAACCTGCTTTATAAATACAACCGTTTTCGAGAATTCCTTTTTCTCTCCATATAATATTCACAATCTTTTCCAACCCAAGCCATTGTGTTTCATGTCAATTTATTATATACTATATATGGGTGTTTTTATTGTGTAATGGGAGGTGAACATAATTAATATATTATTTTTTTTAACCCCGAAAGCTGAGGTTGCTTATTTAGAGGAAGACTACTCGCTCCGGCAGGTTCTTGAAAAGATGGAATATCACAAATACTCCTCAATACCGATTCTCAATGATGCCGGTGAATACATCGGCTCCTTGACGGAAGGCGATATTTTGTGGTATCTGCGACACAATGATATTGCAACTGCATTGAAATGGCCGGAAAGTCTGCATTTAACCGATGTTCCAAGGCGGCATGATTATGAGCCGGTCAATGCAAGTTCTAACATGGAAGATCTGCTTTCTAAGATCATCCAACAGAATTTTGTCCCTGTCGTAGACGACTGTGATAAATTCATCGGAATCATTACCAGACGTGATGTGATTCAATATTACTATAATCGGACATAGCAAAAGAACTGCCTGATTGGCAGTTCTTTTGCTTTACATATATTCTTTTAATCGCTGTGGATCGATCTTAATTCGATTATCCATTGTCTTCATGATGTTCTTGATCTGTATCTGTTCAAACACATTATCCAATCCAAGATTATATAACTGGTTCCGGTCAAATCCCAATACAACCGGCCGCAAAATATCTCTGTCATTTTCCCCAAGTACAAGACCTTTCTCATGATTGGTCAATTCCACACAGACTCCCGGATACAATATCTTAATACTGTTAAGTAAATGATTCACCATATCCGGATCATACAGATCCGGTCTGCTCTGCAGCATACGAACCGCATCAATCTCTGTATGCGGATCCATTCCAATCTGCATTGCCGTATATTCATCATATGCATTCGCAACTACCAATACCTTCACTACATCCGAGATATTCTTCGGTGCATTCTCCGGAAGGTACTGCACCTGACACAGATTCATCAATGTACTCTTAACCCCTGCCGGGAGTTTGAATGCATTCGATATCTTATCAATTCCTAAGATCACCGCTCTTGCAACTTGTCCGCGTTCTTCATCCGTAAGGTTCTCTGTCTTACCGCGCAACTGCGGTTGCAGATTCAACTTTCCTAGATCATGTAAAAAGGCTGCAACCACGACTTCATTCTGCTCCATCAGACCAAATCCTGCCCGATGAGAGATCAACGCAGACAGAATCGCCACATTCAATGCGTGCTTGTACACATAATCCTCCGGACTTCTTAAATTCTGGTTGAAACTAATCTTATGATACAGATTGCCAAATTGCTTCAACAGATCATCCGTTGCCTGCATCAGCTTTGTTGGCTCCTTACCTGCCATGATCGCATTCAATTCATCCCGTAACCGGAACACTTCCATTGTCTGGAACCGTTCAAACTGCATTTCTTCTGTACTCATTGGCGGCAATGGTTCTGCCGGCTCTAATACATACAACCCAATCAACCCAAAGTTCTTCACACTCTCAATTCCCTGCCGTGTAATCTTATCATTACGCCCATATAACAGAATACCCCGTTTATTATATATCGGTCTTGCCAGCCGCATACCAACTTTCAAATCTTCTGTCTTAACATATATCAAATCAATACCCTCCGTTCTCCATGTTACCGCTGCCCTAGTCTGTATGAGTGTCACTTCACAGCTTGCGCGAGTGCCACTTCGAAACCTTCGGTTTCTCAGTGTTCGTTGCACTCATATAACTTTCTTCGAAAGCATAAGCCTGCAAGCAGTCTCTGCTTTCTACCGAAAGTTGCACTCGCGCTTATACGTACATCATATCATTCTCGACCACAAATAGCAACGACAGAAACACCTTTTTTCTCATATTCTTTCGGTTGCTGATACGCCAGATTTCTCGCATAGTCTTCCCGTAGTTTTCTCTCCTGTATCATATATTTCAACCCTGCATATATACTTCCTCTTTCCTGAATCATATGTGTTTCTTTCTCCATTTGTTCATAACTTACCAGATATGCGGCTTGATAATTACAGCATAACCGAAGCGTCTCTCTCCATCTTTTAACCAAAAAATATACAATACGAAAATACTGCTGTCGTATCTGCTCTGTAGAAACAATGTCTATTACAATTCCCCATTCCCGATAAATATCCTCTATGATCCAATCTATCTCTATCTCCGGCGTCACAACGCATACTGCAATATCCTCAAATCGATCCTTTACTCCTAAAATACACTGCCATAATTCCTTCCATCCCCAATGCGGATCTTCTAACACAAGCAGAAATCTACGCCTTCCTTTTGATATTTCCCGATTTTCTGACAGCAGACCATCGAGGATATATCTCTGATTCCACAACAACTCCTGCTGCCTGGCCGCAAACAGTGCATCTTCCATCTGCAAAAGACGGGCTGCTTTTCCATCCGCTCCGATCACTACGTTCTGCGTCTCAAATCTTCGAACCAATCTTGCTGCTTTTTTCATACCACTTTTTTGTGTCAATCTGCCAAATTCTATATGCAATGTACAGCAGCCTTGTTCCCTCATTATTTCCCACTGCCATTTCGTCTGTCTGCATGTACAATATATGTAATCGATATGTTGTTTTGGCCGCATGCTGATACCCTTTCACTATTTGATACATCTTATGTATTAGCAATCTGCAAAATGACAGATGCACTCATATCTGATATAATGAATACATAAGTATGAGCGTAACTTTCAATAGAAAGCTAAGGCTGCTTGCAGACCTCTGCTTTCTAGGAAAATTATGTGAATGCAACGAACACCGAGAAACCGCAGGTTTCGAGGGAAACGCTTATGCAAACGCAGGTTTCGAAAGGAGCATAACATTATGCATGCATATAAATGTATCACAGCCTACGAGGGAACCCGTTACAACGGCTGGCAGAAACAAAAAAATACTTCCAATACCATTCAGGAAAAATTAGAAGAGATTCTATCCCGGTTATTAGATACCCCGATCGAGATTGCCGGATCCGGCAGAACCGACGCCGGTGTTCATGCCATTGGTCAGGTCTTTCATTTTCACACAGAACAAGATCTGCTTGGAGATACAACTTCTGAGCAGTTTTTAAAAGAACTCAACCATTATCTGCCAAAAGATATCCGGGTATTATCCATCGAAGAATGTTCTCTGCGTTTTCATTCCCGGCTAAATGCAGTGTCTAAAACCTATCAATATCGAATTGACACATCCTCTTACGGCAACTTATTTATTCGTAATACAGCACATCACATCCCAACTTCTCTTCGAATTGAGGATATGAAAAAAGGTGCCGGATATCTGCTCGGCACCCATGATTATAAAAGTTTCTGCAGTAATAAACGGATGAAGAAATCGACCGTACGAACCATCACATCAATCGATATTGAATATAATGCTGCTCAGGAACTGCTTACCATCACTTATTCCGGAAACGGTTTTCTCTACAACATGGTACGCATCTTGTCCGGCACTCTGATTGAAATCGGTCTTGGCAAACGTAATGCCGAAGAACTTCCATCCATCTTAGAAGGCTGTAACCGTGGTCTGTCCGGTCACACTGCACCTGCCAACGGACTTTTTCTTATACGGGTAGATTATTGACTCCGCTGCCAGGAACGAAGCAGTTGTTCCAACTCATCCATGCTCTCCACATGGTTCACTTCATCCCGCAATCTAGATGAATTCGGATATCCTCCGGTATACCAGGCTACATGCTTGCGCATCTCATGAATACCGGTAAATTCTCCCTTATATTCCACCATCATTCTTGCATGGCGAAGCATCACTTCAACCATCTCAGAAAGAGATGGTTTCTCCGGAATATATCCCTTCTCAAAATACATCTTCATCTGAGAAAAGATAAACGGATTCCCTTTCGCACCCCGCCCGATCATAAACGCATCGCACCCTGTCTCCTCTCCCATGCGAAGGACATCCTGCGGTGTTGTCAGATCTCCGTTACCAATCACCGGAATGGACACTGCTTCTTTCACCTGTCGGATAATATCCCAGTCTGCATGTCCGCTGTAATATTCACTCCGTAATCTTCCATGTACCGCAACGGCTGATCCTCCATTCGCTTCAATCACCTTTGCAATCTCTACTGCATTCACATGTTCCGGATCAAATCCCTTCCGGATCTTCACGGTAACCGGAACTTTCACCGTCCGTACCATCTTATTCACAATTTCACCTGCTAACGCCGGATTCAACATTAACGCAGATCCTTCTTTGTTATTCACAATCTTAGGAACCGGACAACCCATATTAATATCGATAAAATCATATCCTCGTTCTTGCACTCTCGATGCAATATCTGCCATAATATCCGGATCAGAACCAAATAATTGCAGACCAATCGGATGTTCCTGTGGCTCATAACGCATCAGCGGTTCCGTGTTCCGGTTCTTATACAATATCGCTTTGGCACTTACCATTTCCGTATAGAGAATATCACAGCCCTGTTCCTTACATAACAAGCGAAATGGCAGGTCGGTTACGCCTGCCATAGGAGCCAATATTAACTTATTCTTCCAATCTATCTCATTTGCCATGTTATCTTCCTTTTACATCTCCTGCTTATGGTACAGGATATTCAGTCCTTTCAGAGTAAGATTCGGATCATAATATTCAATGCTATCCGTCTCATCATAAATGATCTTACCAAGACCACCCGTTGCAACAACCGTCATCTTATCAAGACCTGCTTCCTGTTTGATCTTCCGGATAATATACTCTGTCTGTCCAATATGCCCATAAACCAATCCTGACTGCATAGAAGATATCGTATCACGCCCAAGGATTGTATCCGGTCGCTTAATCTCAATCTTCGGCAACTTCGCAGCATCCTGCCATAGTGCATGTGCTGCAATTCGGATACCCGGCGATGTCACACCACCAACCAAAGAAGCATCTTCTAATACTAAATCATGTGTTGTAGCCGTTCCATAATCGATAACTAATACCGGGCCACCATATATCTCATAGGCAGCAACAGCATCTACAATACGATCCGCTCCCACTTCCTTTGGATTCGGAATAGCAATCTTAATTCCTGTCTTAATTCCCGGTCCTACTACAATCGGATTCACATTAAAATACTTGATCAATCCATTAATAATATGATGATTCACATCCGGCACAACCGACGCAATGATCGCCGCATCAATCTGCTCTCTATGCAATCCTCTGCTATGTAATATGTTGTAAAAGAAAATGCCATATTCATCGGATGTTCTTGGCATCTTCGTCGTCATTCGAAAAGTTCCTTCGATCTCCTCCCCATCAAATAGTCCGATTGTTATATTGGTATTGCCAATGTCAATTGCTAATAACATATTCGTATCTCGTTCCCTTCTTCTCTATTCTACTTCAGCTATCTCCTGCCCTAAAAAGAATACTTTGTAATACATCTCAAGGCTTTCTAATAATTCTCTTCTGGTATTGCGTAACTGTTTAATCTTAAGTACACTTCCAATCTCATCATACAAGATATCATTCTCATCTGACATTGTTACAAATTGCAGATTGGCATCCTCATCAAATTCCATTGTCAAAATACCGCCAATATCTTCAGTAAACAATACGCACATTGCCTGCAATTCGTCCTTAATTCCCTGTGGAAGTCCTTCAAACTCCGGATTCAGGTAATATTTCTCTTCGTACTTTGAAGATGCACACAAAATCACTCTCTCGTCATCCATCCGCCTATTCTCCTATTATGAAACAATATAAATGCATTTTATCGTATTCACAAAAGGATTGCAACCTCTTTCAAGATTTGCTAAGATATAACCGATAGATTATTATGAATTTTCATACAGTATGAAACAAGAAAAGAGGGTTAATAATGTTAAATCAACACTATATTGATATGTGTGGACAGAAATCTGTCATCCGCGAACTGTTCACATATGGCAGCGAGCGTGCCAAAGAGATTGGTTATGAGAATGTATTTGATTACAGCTTAGGCAATCCATCCGTTCCGGCTCCTGCCACATTTACCAAGGAAATGATCCGGTTACTACAAGAGAGCGAACCGGTACAACTACATGGTTATTCTCCAAGCCTTGGTATTGATTCCGTCAGGGAAGCTGTTGCAGCCTCATTAAATGATCGTTTTGACATGCACTATGAGAAGAAAGACGTTTTTATGGTAAGTGGTGCTGCCGGTGCTATTGCACATGCAGCCAGAGCTGTTACCGTTCCGGGAGACGAGATACTAACTTTTGCTCCTTTCTTTCCGGAATACAGACCTTACATATCTGAAACAGGTGCTGTCCTGAAAGTTGTGCCAGCAGATATCAGTTCTTTCCAGATCAAATTCGATGCTTTTGTAGAGATGTTAAATGAAAAAGTAATGGCTGTATTGATCAATACACCAAACAATCCATCCGGTATCGTATATTCTACAGAGACTATTGACAAACTGGCTATGATCCTGAAGGAGAAAGAGGAAGAATTCGGTCATCCAATCTATATTATATCCGATGAACCATACCGCGAGATCGTATTTGAAGGTGTAGATGCTCCATTTGTTGCGGCACACTACAACAATACAATCACCTGTTATTCCTTCAGCAAATCGCTTTCTCTTCCAGGAGAACGTATTGGCTATATTGCTGTGAATCCGGCATGTGAAGATTCTGCTTTATTAGTAGATATGTTTGGTCAGATTTCCAGAGGAATCGGTCACAACTGTCCACCAAGTATCATTCAGCTTGCTGTTTCCAAATGTCTATACGAGACTTCAGATTTATCCGTATACGAGACTAACAAGAATATCCTGTATACGGAATTAACCAAAATGGGCTTTGAGATCGTGGAACCGGGTGGAACCTTCTATATGTTCCCGAAGGCATTAGAAGACGATGCCATTGCTTTCTCTGACAAAGCTAAGGAATTAGATCTATTGTTAGTACCAAGTAATTCCTTCGGTGTAAATGGACACTTCCGCATCAGCTATTGTATTCCAACAGAGAAGGTAGAACGTTCTATTCCTGTCTTCCAGAAATTAGCGGATATGTATCTGTAATATATCCTGACGTTATTATTAATTGTAGAACAATACGGCTGGTCATACGCAAGACTAGCCGTGTTTTTATAGATTAAAAGCAACAATGCTACTCTACTCCGAAACATTCTTTCCTTTATAAGACGAACTCCTCTATAACGCAAAAAAGAGACCCTCAGCATATTGTGAAACGCACTCTCTAACTTTGAGGGGCACCTATCTGACAGTCTCCTTCTTACTCTTCTATGCAATATGCAATTGTATCTTACTTACCACTCTTAGAAATGCCTTCTTTATCCATAACAGCAGCCACCTTAGAGATATCCAAGTTACTCCACGTATCTCCAATCATATCTTTCTCTTCATCCACTTCCACAGATGCCAGCCAATTATTCTCTTCAACAGTCATTTGGCTAGATGCTTTCTGACCGGCAGCGGTTTCAATATAATACTGCTTGTAGTCCTCGTCATTGTTATTCACCATCTTAACAACCATGTATCCAAGATCTGATTCATATGTCTCTGACACATCCCCGTTCTGAAGATCTTTAATCAGATTGTTCAGATCTTCGGAATACGCACCAAAATAAGATCGTAACTCTTCTGAACAGTCCTCAATTCCATATTCTTTCTCAAGATCCTGTATATCTTCACCGGCCTCTAATCGTTTCTTTGCCTCTGCCGCATCCTTTGCCTGCTTCTGCTTCTTTTCATCACTTAATTGTGTATACTTGCCATCACTGTCCGTTACCGGAGAACCATCTTTATATTCTACTGTTGGGAACAACATGTAATACAGGTCAAAGAATGTCTTATCTTTCAATTCCTCCGCAGCTTCCTTTTGATATTTCTCTTCTAAATTCTTCTGTGTCTCATCATTCAGCTTACTAATATATCTCTGCTTATAGAACAGACTCTCAACCGTGTCTCTTGATATACCATACTTTTCAAGGAATTCCTTAGGAAATGTCTTAAAATAACGATCCACTACATCATCCATTTCCGTCTTCTCGTCGTCCGTTAATTCAATCCCATTATTCTTCGCATAAATATACTTGATCTCATCTGTACGCAACTGCGAAATAATCTGATTCTTATAACTGTCCATATTGTTTGAAATAGTATCTTCTGTTGCATTATATGTATAGATAAACTGAATAACATATAGATACACATAATCTAATGCAATCTTCTCATCACCGATCTTAAGCACCTCTGTATTCTTCGTATCTTCCGCTGATACCTCCACACTTGAATCGCTCTTCTTATTGCTCCCATTGCTGTTCTTCGTATCCCCACATGCTACACATGTCAATACAAGGGTCAACGCAAGTGCAGCACTTACTAACTTCTTCCACATTATTGAATTCCTCCACTTAATTATAATTCCAGTGTTTCATTGGTATCCTTCTTCGCCAATCACACAATATTCATTGTATTACAAACAATATAAGCTTTCAACTCTTTTTTCGCAGTTCATAAAAATTTCAAAAATCATGAGTTCTGCATCCTTTAATGAATCATTTTATAGGACGAAACTGTCATATAAGTAAAAATACCCTTCATGACAAAAGTCACAAAGGGTATTATAAACATTATAGAATTGTAAGGATTACTCCTTAACACCACCAAGTGCAACACCAGCGATGATGTACTTTGACAATGCAAAGTATACAACAAAGATTGGTAATACAGTGATAAACAATCCAAAGTAAATCATACCATAATCTGAACGGAACTGCTCTGAACGCAATGTCTGAACGAACATAGGTAATGTATTCTTACTCTTATCAAGCAACATCATACTTGGTGTGAACAAGTTGTTCCAAGACGCGATGAATGCGAAAATTGCCTGTGTGGCCATAGCCGGCTTCATCAACGGAAGTACAATATTGTTAAATGTCTTAAACTCGCCTGATCCATCAATTCTGGCAGCCTCTACAATCTCAAGCGATAATGCCTGCTCCATATACTGTTTCATGAAGTAATATGTAGATGGTGCAGCTACTGCAGGAATGATAAGCGGAATATATGTATTATATAATCCAATCTTCATCATGAACTGCATGAAACCGATGATAGATACCTGTGCAGGAATCATCATGATTGCCATAATGAAAGATGCTGCGAAGTTTCTCAACTTGAAACGGTATACAGTAATACCATATGCAGTAAATGTTGAGAAATATACCTGTAACGCTGTTGCCGGAATAGAAATCAAGCAAGAGTTAAACATACACTTCCAAAGAGGTGCACCAATACCTGTCGACTTCTTAACCAGATTTGCTAAGTTTGCAGCAAAGAATCTACTTGGAATCAAAGAAATACCTCTCTGAATCGCTGCAGATGATCTCGTTGCATTAATTACCATGATATAAAATGGTATAATACTCAAAAAACAAAGAAATACACAAATGATTGTACGGAATACTTTCTGGGCATGAATCTTTGCTGAGTAACTTTCTTCTGTGCCGTTATTTTTAGCCATTGTCTATGCCCCCTTCCTTACTTCACTACTGCATGTTTCTGCTTTGGCTCGCGTTCACGTGTCAACGCAAAGAACAATAAGCTGATTACTAAAGTTACTACGAAAAGAATCATAGATGCAGCTGCAGATTTACCCATATCTTTTGTTGTAAATCCTAATCTACGGATATACATTGTAATTGTCTGAGATGCATAGTTTGGTAACGCATCACCTGTACCAGATACGTTAAACAATGCCGGAATATCGTACATCTGAAGACCACCGATTGCAGATGTTACTAATGTGTACTGCAAGATTGGCTTCAACAGAGGCAATGTAATACTGAAAAATGTCTGTCTACTGCTTGCACCATCCACCATCGCTGCTTCGTAAAGTGACGGGTTGATACCCAAGATACCTGCAATCAACACGATCATGGTATTACCATACCACATCCAGAACTGCATGAATGCGATCAAACCGATTGTACCAGCTTTACTCTCCATAAAATCATAATTCTTACTGATAATATGTAAGCTTCTTAATACAGACGTAAATGGACCACTGTTATTGAATAACGAATAGAACAATACAGCGATTGTAGATGCTGTAATGATATTCGGCATGAACATGATTACCTTAAATGCACCCTGTCCTTTTAATTTAACAGTAGTATCTGTAAACCACGCTGCCAACAACAATGATAATAAAATCTGTGGAACAAAGTTGAAAATCCACATAATCAATGTGTTCTTGATTGACATAACTGTCATTGTGTCTAAGAATTTAGCACCTTCCACAATCTGATAATTATTATCCGTTTCAACCAATACTGATAAGTAGTTGTTGAGTCCTACAAAGTTTGGTCCAATCTGCTGTAATCCTTTATAGTAATTCTCAACAAAACTAAGCCATACAGTATATACTAACGGATATAACTGGAAGATTGCATATACGATGAAGAATGGTGCGATGAACATATATCCATACTTACCATATTCAACTGTTTTACTTTTATTCATGCTCTTCACTTCCCCAATTAATATTTTTCAGCATATCTCATCACGAACCCCCGATCAGACATTTTATAAAATGAATAATTATTCATTCTTCACTTTATAAAATGTCCAATAGCGGCTTGATAATGCTTATTTTTAAGCCATATTGGCCTATTTTTTTGTTTAATTATGCACCGGCAAAAATGCCGGTGCATAACATATAATTCTGTTTCAGTTAAACTGATTCAATAATTATTCTACAGTAATGAAGCTGTATCCATCAGATACCTGATCTTTAACTTTCTGGATAGCATCATCTACAGACTTAATCTCACCTGAGTTGTAAGCCTGAGAAGCTGTATCAACATAACCGTTGAAGATTGCATCGTACTGTGTAGCATATGGTAATGAGATACCCTTAGCAGCCTCATCAAATGCCTCTAATGGATTCTCGCCACCGCACTTCTTAGAAGCGCCCTTACCTTCGCTGACCAACTCAGCTACTGCAGCCTGGTTATTAACGAAGTCTGATGTGTTCTCGCAATGAGCCTTTAATACATCCTTATCGCAGCAGATTGTCTTTAATACTAATGCAGCTAAAGCTGTGTTAGGACAATCCTTACCAACCATAAGGTATGTACCACCCCAGTGATATGTCTGAGGACCAGTTGTAATATTGTAGTCTTCTACGTGCTTAGCATCGTTAGTTCCGTCCTCATTGTCTGGTAATAATGACCAGTATAAGAACCATGTAGTACCGAAGTAGCAGAATACATCTCCGTCCATACCCTGTGACCAAGCATCTGACCACATTGCAGTCTTGTTTGTATAATCGCCGTCGTATAACTTCTTAGAATACTCAAGATATGTTGTTACCCATCCATCGATGTTTAACTTCTCATCCTCTACCCAAGGAGATGTCTTAGAATCAGCAAGTGGGTACTTGATATCATCTGGACCAGATACCATCTTGTAACCAGCTTCTTTCATCTTATCAGCTGTCTCGAAGAACTTATCCCAATCAGCGATTGCAGCCTGAACAGTGTCTCTGTCGCTAGCGCCTAAAACTTCCTCAGCGATATCTGTTCTGTAGCATACAACACCTGGAGTTGCCTGCCATGAAAGAGCCTTTAACTGTCCATCATATGTAGCATAATCCAATGTGTACTTGTACATCTCAGATGTATCATCTCCACCAATTCCGATATCAGATAATGGAAGAGTGTACTCTGACTGTGCCCAGTGAAGAGCTACATCGTTATCAGCTGCGATGATTGAAGGATACTTCTCAGCACCTGAACCAGCCTGTAACTGAGCATCAATCTGTGTCTGATACTCTGGATCAGTTCCACCTACACCAAGGTTAACATACTCAACCATGTCTTTGTACTCTGGATACTTGTCCTGGAAGTCTTTCAAAAGACCATCACCTAACTCTGTGTTCCAAGAATAAACATAAATCTTCTCGCCATCTGTTGCTGGCATCTCGAAGTCTGCAACTGCCTCTGTTGTTGGTGTTGAATCATCTCCACCTGCTGCAGCTGTTGTTCCCTCTGTTGTAGCGTCGTTAGAACCACCACATGCTACAAGGGATAATCCCATTGCCATAGCTAATGACAATGCCATTACTTTTTTGAATTTTTTCACGAAAAAACCCTCCTTTAAAAATGTGTGTGTTATTCCGTCTGCTTGTTATTATGTACTTGACGGAATATGTTTGAATTTCTCAATTCAACATAGGTACATTATAGGACACATTAGACAATCTGGCAAGTGTTTTTTTCGATTTCCTTTAT
>USBM01000014.1 GCA_900552885.1 uncultured Clostridium sp.
GAAGAATGAGGTCAGGGATAATAATTCGAATCACGCAAATGTAATCCTTATGAATGATATTACGATCACATCAAGTAGCTGGACAAGGATTGGGAACAATGCGGAGAAGAAGAAATATAATGATACCTTTGATGGACAAGGACATACCATTTTTAATCTAGCATATAAAATAGGCTCGTCTATTAAGGTGTCGGAAAGCATTTATGGTGGCCTTTTTGGGAGTATATCAGCAGGTGCAGTAGTCAAGAATGTAACGATAGAGGAAGCTAATTTTACTGGGGGATACGCAGCGGCGGCAGTGGTAGCATATAATTATGGTACGATCGATCATTGTTATGTGAAGAACAGTAGTATTTCTACACAGAGTTATGCAGGAGGAATCTGTGCACAGAATATGAGTACAGGAGTTATCCAATATTGTCAGGTAAGTGGAAATGGGAAGGCAGTTGCTACGGGTACACAGGGGGCAACATCTGGCGGAATAGCAGGTAATAATGCAGGCAAGATCATTTATTGTAGTAATGAGATAGAGACATCTGCATCAACATATTGCGGAGGAGTTGTAGGTTATAATAGTGGAAGTGTAACATCTGTTTATAGTGTTGGTGAGATCGGTAATGGTACAGAGGGATTAGGTGGTGTTGCCGGATATAATACGGGAACGATTCAGAGGGCATATTGTGATGGCAACCATGCAAACAAGGCTGTGGGAGTAGACAATTATACGGGGACAGAGGCTGATGCTCATTGTGTTTCACTAAGTGATTTTAAGAGTGGTAAAGCGGCTTACCTCCTGAATGGAAGTACATCTGATGCAGATGTAGTATGGCGACAGAACATAGACCAGGGGACGACAGATACATATCCGGTATTAGACAGTAGTCATAATATTGTATATCAGGTATCGGATGGCGTGTATTCGAATACGAATGATGATTCCTGTGCGACAGGGCATAATATGACAGCATATCCGGCAAAAACGGCAACTTGTATAGCACAGGGTAATGTTGCTTATTGGGTGTGTAATAAATGTCATCGATATTTTTTGGATTCGACTGGAACGAAATCTACCACGGCGGCGCAGGTAGTGCTTGCAAAGAATAATAATCATAATTTAGAGACACATGCGGCGACAGAAGCAACCTGTACAACGGCAGGAAATAGCCTCTATTATCAATGTACGCTATGCGGGAAATATTACAAAGATAATGCAGCGACTCAGGAAACGACACTTCAGAATGTGACAATTGCTGCGTTAGGACATAATTATACGGTAACATTTAAATGGGGATCAGGCAATACGTCTGCTAAGGTAAACATTATCTGTAGTCGTAATGATGTTGTAAAGACGGTAAATTGTACAGTGACTTCAACTTCAGCAGAGGCAACCTGTACGAAAGCGGGAACAACTATTTATACTGCAACCGCAACATATGATGGAAAAGAGTTCAAAGAGCAAAAGACAGTGACTGGTGAGAAGGGCTCACATGTCTATGGAACACCGGTATTCACATGGACAAAGCAGGTAGATGGTTCTTATACCGCAACAGCAACATATACCTGTTCTGTATGTAATAACAAAGAAACCATGAATTGTACGGTGACACAGAAAGATAAGACGGATGCTACCTGCACCACAAAGGGTTCGGTTGCATATCGTGCGGCAGTGACAGGAAAAAGTGATTATGAAGATAAGGCATTTGACATAGCAGCAACCGGACATCAGTTAATGGCGGTAAGTGCAGTAGCGGCAACCTGTGATACACCGGGACATATTGCATATAATGAATGTAGTATATGTAAGAAGAAATTTGATTCGGGTAAGAATTTGTTGACAGATGCAGAGGTTGTTATAAAGGCAACGGGGCATACCTATGCATGCAAGGCAGGAACCGATGGAACGACGCATTCACAGGTATGCAGCAAGTGCGGTCATACAACAGGAAAGGAAGAACATACAGGGGGAACAGCAACCTGTCACAGTAAGAAAGTATGTACGAAATGTGGTGCATCTTATGGTGATATGTTGCCACACTCATACAATGATCCGATTTTTACATGGAAGGAAACAACAGATGGATATTCGGTAACAGCAAAGATGGTATGTGGTGTTACAGGGTGTGCTTATGCAGTAGAGGATAAGAACTGTAAAGTTACGTATAAGGTTACTAAGCAACCAACCTGTACGGAGAATGGTGATCGGTATTATACAGCAATAGCAACGTTAGAAGGTAAAATATATCAGGATGGGAAATCTGCTGATGGGGTGGTTGATGCAATCGGGCATACTCTTACGCATGTAGAGGCAAAGAATGCAGGAACGTGTGAAGGGGATGGTAATAAGGAATATTGGAAGTGTACAACATGTAATAAGTGTTATGCGGATGCAAAAGCTGTAAATGAGACAACGTTCGAAGAAATGGTGATTAAAGCACCGGGACATGATCGGAATGGGATTGCAGATAATGGAGATGGAACACATTCCGGAAAATGTTCAAAATGTGATAAAACATACACTAAGGAAAAACATCAGGGAGGAACAGCAACTTGTGCAAGTAAAGCACTCTGTACGGTTTGTGGTGCTGCTTATGGATCGGTGGATGTGAATAACCATAATTATGGGGAACCGGAGTATCAATGGAACAAGAGCGATGACGGATATAATGTCAAGGTTGTTCTTACCTGTGATCGTTGTGACAAAGATGTAACAGGGCATCAGAAAATATATGACTCTACGGCAGATGATGTTATTGGTACGGTCTTAACAGAAGCAACCTGTGACAAAGAGGGTACGGTTCTGTACTGTTTTTCCAAGACGGTAGATGGTAAGCAATACACATCAGAAAAGAAAGGTACGATTGCTAAGCTTTCGCATCAGATAAAACAGATTGCGGCAAAAGAGGCAACCTGCACAGAGGATGGTAATGTTACGTATTATCAGTGTGAAAGATGTGGAAAGTTATTTGCGGATGCAGCAGGAACAATAGGTATTACAGTAGCGGACACAGTCATTCCGGCTGAAGAACATGATCGGAATGGAATTACAGATAATGGTGATGGAACACATTCCGGAAAATGTTCAAAGTGTGGGAAAGTGTTTGAAAGTGAAGATCATCGTGGTGGAACGGCAACCTGTGTGAAGAAAGCACAATGCGAAGTATGTGGTGCAGAGTATGGAGCTGTTGACATTACAAATCATGATTATATAGATCCGGTATTCACGTGGAATGAGGCAGATGATGGTTATGCGGTTAGCGCAGAATTTGTATGTAGGAATTGTACGGCAGAAACGGATGGACATACAATGCAAAAAGAATGTACGGTAACAGAAACAGACCGAGTGGACGCAACAACTAAGGCAGAAGGACAGATTACTTATACTGCAAAAGTAAGCTGGATGGGACAAGAGTTCAAGGATACTCATATTGATGTGATTCCGAAGAAGCAGGATGAAAAGAGCGATGAAAAGCCAGATAAGAAGGAAGAAACTCCGGACGACAAGGATAAAGGTTCTGATAAGGGAGATGGCGAAAAGAAACAGCAGACCAATCAGTCACAGGCGAATAGTCAGCCGACAAATGTAACGATCATTAATAACAATAATACGAATATATATGTGAATATGCAGGTTGTAGATCAATCCACACATATTACATACCGGGTAGTGACTGCAAGTGACGGTACACCGGCAGTATCTTATGATGCGCCACCCGCAAAAGATACGGCAAAAGTAGTAGTTCCGTCACAGGCAACGATCGATGGTGTGACCTATAAGGTTGTTGCAATTGAAAAGAATGCATTTACCAAGAACAAAAAATTGAAATCCGTTACTATCGGAGACAATGTAGAGGAGATTGGAGATAATGCGTTTGGTAAGTGTACGAATCTGAAGAAGGTAACGATTCCTTCGAATGTGAAGAAGATTGGAAAGAGTGCCTTCTCTGGCTGTAAGAAGTTAAAGCAGATTACTATAAAGACAGATTCCTTGACAAAGAAGAGTATTGGAGCAAAGGCATTCAAGGGTATCGCTTCTAAGGCAACCATTAAGGTACCGAAGAAAATGAAGAAATCCTATAAGAAGATTCTTGAAAAGAAGGGAATTGGATCAAAAGTTAAGATAAAATAAAAATAGTTTGCTGAAAGTGCCGATGTTTGATATCTTATCGATAATCAAACATTGGCATTTTTTGTTGCATTTACTTGGGTTATGATGGTATAATTCTACAATGAGTTTTTTTGTGTGAAGGGAAGTATGAGTAGTGCAGATAAAAGTAAAAGAATTTCTTAAGAATAAGGGAATTTATATTGTAGCATTTGGAATTCCATGGTTAATTGTTGTGCTTCATTCTGTTATCCGGAATGGATGGCTGGTAGGAGGAGGAAGTATATTACGAGGAGATAGTGGAATACAGTACTATCAATTATGTGTGGAATTATGGAATAAGATACATTCGGGAGAATCTTTATTTTATAGTTGGAATGCAGGAGGAGGTTTTGACTTTTTTCTTAATTTTGCGTACTATTTGGTTTCGCCATTTACAATACTTATTGTAGCAGTTCCTAAGGGTTGGCTTGAGAATACCGTACAGAGTGTTATGGTTTTGAAATGGTCTTGTATTGCGGTTACCATGACGTATTATTTTATGCACACAAAATTTAATCAAATGAAATCACATAAGAAATTCGTTGCACTTACTTTAGGGTGTGTATTTGCATTGTCTAATTGTATTCTGAATTTTGTGGCTTATTTTAATTGGAATGATGTAATCATTTTGTTTCCACTATTATTATTAGAGATAGAGCGGATGTTGGGAGACGGGCACTGGAAACGATACTATTGTTTGTTAACGTTAGCAATCTTGTGTAATTTCTATACCGCATATCAGGTATGTATCTTTTTGTTATTGTGGTTTATTTTTGTTATGAATTCAGATGTCAAACAAAAAGTGCGTAAATTCGTTGTGTTTATAACAAGTTCTCTTTTGGCAGCAATAAGTGGATTAGTTGTTATTATACCATGTGTTGCTGGTGTTGCGAATAGATATTCCGTTATCACAGAACAGGATAAGAGATTATATGTTTCTTCGATTATTGTGAATGTATGGAAATCAATCAGCAAATTATTTGCTTTTGACACTGTATATAATGTTACTGATTTACGACCGAATCTCTATATATCAGTAGGAGTTGCGAGTGTTCTGCTGCTATATCTGTTTACAAAGATTCCGAAAAAAGAAAAGATTAAGACTACAATCTTATATTTTGTGGTTACGGGAAGCATATATATTGGTGCGTTGAGTTATGTTTGGCATGGATTTAGTGTGCCGAATGCGGTGTATCATAGATTTCTATATCTGTATGTGTTCTTATCATGTTTCATATGTATGCAGTTGATTATGCATATACAAGAGGTTCGATTGAGGAGTGTTGTTTTTGCTTTGCTGCTTGAGTGTGTATTGATTGTGGTTGGATTTTTTAATGTGCAACAATATCAGGAATTCTATACATACCTGATCACCATTTTGCTGTTTGCACTGTATCAGATCATTTGTGTATTGCAGTGTAGAAAAAGTATTACGAACTCGCAATGGATTACGGTGTTATGTATATTGATAATGGGAGAATTGATTGCCAATGCAGTATATATTTTTTCTGCTTATGATGTAACGAATTATAAAGATAAATATTATATAAAAGATACGGAAAAATTAGTGGATGGATTGCAGCTGGCGGATGGTGAACGCGTCGAGATGGCGCATTGTACCAGAAATATGGGATTGATGGAGTCGCTTCCATCGGATGAGATATTTGCCTCTTATTGTAATGGCGCAGATGTGTATTTACATGTTTCATTGGGGCAATGTTTTTCTACGTCCGCATATGAATTTTGTGGTGGTTCGCCGTTATTGAATCTGATGTTTAATATTCGCTATGGAACAAGTATGAGTGAATATAATTTTAGTGATGTAGAGAAAGTTGGACAACAGGGGGATGTAACGCTTTACAAGACCAAACGTCTGGCTGGATTAGGCTATATGACATCTGACAAAGTGCTGGATTGGCAGGGAACCACATTAGGACCAATCGAGGCACAGAATCAGTTTGTCCAATATGCAACAGGGGAGAATGCTATTTTTGATATTATTTATCCTGAGGTGACCTGTAATGATATTGTTAGTACGTTACATCCGAATGATGAATATTTGAATAAAGGTTTCTATTATTATGAATATACAGCATGTGCACCAAAGGGACAGGAAGTTACGACTCTTAATTTTACGATAGAGGAAGATATGGATCTGTATATGGTTAGTAATAGTGAGAGTCTGCAACAGGTTGGTGTAATGATTGATGGTGAGCAGACATATTTTGAGCCGGAGCAACGCCAGATGCAGGAGACATTACATATTGGAAAAGTAAAGAAAGGGCAGAAAATAATTATCTACGCAGCACATGACATTAGTGTTGGGGAGAAGAATTCTATGTGGTATCAATTTGCCAAGTTCAATGAAGATAATTATGCAAAGGCTTATGAGAAGTTATCAAAAAATGTATATAATATAGAGCAAATGGATTCCACCTATGTGAAGGGGAATATCACGGCGGAACAGGATGGAATTATGATGACTTCTATTCAGGCGATGGATGGATTTGCGGTGTATGTGGATGGTGAACAGATAGAGTATAAGAAAGTAGCAGACACCATGATAGGAGTTCCTTTGAAAAAAGGAAAACATGTTGTAGAATTCCGGTATCAGACACCATATTATGTGCAAGGAGCAATTGGCAGCTTGATAGGGATCTTTATCTTTGTTTGCATATGTTTGTATGATAAGGTTCGCAAAAAGGCAAACAATGAAAAGGCAGGGAAAGCAGAGTGAGAAAAGGAGTAGAAAGTAAACACCATGGAAGTATATTTTGATAATGCGGCAACAACGAAGATCATTCCGGAAGTTCGGGAGATCATGCTGAAAACAATGGATGAGGATTATGGCAATCCATCCTCGATGCATCTGAAGGGTGTTGAAGCGGAGAACTATGTGCGTAATGCAAGAAATAGTATTGCCAAACAATTGAAATGCGAATCAAAGGAGATTATCTTTACATCCGGTGGTACGGAGTCGAATAATCTTGCTTTACTAGGACTTGCTTTGGCGAATAAGCGGGCGGGGAATCATATCATTACAACCGGGATCGAGCATGCATCGGTATACAATCCGGTTCTGTATCTGCAGGAGCTGGGATTTGAAGTTACTTTTCTGAAAGTGGATGCACATGGAAAAGTGGATCTGGATCATTTAAGGGAAAGCCTTAGGGATGATACGATATTAGTATCAACGATGGCTGTCAATAATGAGATTGGTGCAGTAGAACCGATTGAAGAGAGTGCAGCGATTATTAAGCAGTATAATAAAGAACATGATAGACAGATACTATATCATGTAGATGCGATTCAGGCATTTGGTAAGCGGGTGATCTATCCGAAACGTGTTGGAATTGATGCAATGTCTATGAGTGGGCATAAGATTCATGGACCGAAAGGAAGTGGTGCCTTATTTGTAGATAGTAAAGTGAAGATTAAACCGGTGCTGTATGGTGGCGGACAGGAAAAAGGAATGCGTTCCGGAACCGAGAATACAGCAGCAATCGCCGGTATGGGTAAAGCAACAGAGATCATGTATGCAAGATTAGAGGATAATAATGAGAAGATGCAGGCGGTGAAGGATGCATTGGTTGCAGGTGCAACGAAGATAGAAGGCGTGACAGATAATTCGGGAGAATCCCCGCATATTGCAAGCTTAAGTTTCCGGGGAGTACGTAGTGAAGTGTTACTGCATGCGTTAGAAGACAAAGGAATCTATGTATCGGCAGGTTCTGCATGCTCCTCAAATCATCCGGCAATTAGCGGTGTGCTTCAGGCGATCGGATTGGACAAAGATTTGTTAGAATCTACTTTACGTTTCAGTTTTTGTGAGTATAATACAGTAGAGGAAGCTGAATATACAGTAAAGGTATTAGAAGAGATTTTACCACTACTTAGAAAGTTTACGAGAAAGTGAGAATATCATGGAATATAAGACATTTTTAATTAAATATGCGGAGATTGGAACGAAGGGCAAGAATCGTTATGTTTTTGAGGATGTGCTGTGTCAGCAGATTAAGAATCATGTAGCAGCTCTTGGTGAGTTTACGATTCGCAGAGAATATGGGCGGATCTTTTTGGAGGCAGAATCTGCATATGATTATGAAGATCTGATTGCGGAGCTTCAGAAGGTATTCGGTATTGTAGGAATCTGTCCGATCGTAGTTGAGGAACAGGTGACATTTGATGCGATCAAGGATAAAGCAATTGAGTATATGCGGGAATGTTACGGAGATAAAGCATTGACATTTAAGGTAAATGCCAGAAGAACGAATAAGAAGTTCCCGTTAAAGTCTATGGAGTTGAATAGTGAAATTGGACATTATCTGTTGGAAGAATTCCCGAACCTGTCAGTGGATGTGCATAAACCGGATGTGATGTTGAACATCGAAGTGCGGGAAAGAGTATATATATATTCGGAGACAATCAAAGGTGCCGGTGGACTACCGGTAGGAACGAATGGCAAGGCAATGTTGCTGCTGTCCGGTGGAATTGATTCTCCGGTAGCCGGATATATGATATCCAAACGTGGAGTGGAGTTGGAGGCGGTATATTTCAATGCACCACCATATACATCAGAACGTGCCAAACAGAAAGTGATTGACTTAGCAAGAATTGTGTCCGGATATTCAGGAAAGATCCGGCTTCATATTGTGAATTTCACAGACATCCAGCTTGCAATCTATGAGAAATGTCCACATGAGGAACTGACGATCATTATGCGCCGTTACATGATGAAGATTGCGGAGCATATTGCAAAAGAAAATAACTGTCAGGCTTTGATCACCGGTGAGAGTATTGGACAGGTTGCATCACAGACGATGCATAGCTTGGCATGTACGAATGAAGTGTGTACAATGCCTGTATTCCGCCCGTGTATTGGTATGGATAAGCAGGAGATCGTAGACATTTCGGAGCAGATCGATACGTATGAGACTTCTATTCTGCCATATGAGGATTGCTGTACGATCTTTGTGGCGAAACACCCGGTAACAAAACCAATCTTGGAAATTATCAAGCGATCCGAAGAGAAATTAGCTGATGTGATCGATCAATTAATGGAAGAGGCATATGCTTCTGTAGAAGTGGTAGAAGCCAGGGTAGAAGATCTTGTGAAAGCGTAAGAAAAGGAGTAACATCTGTGCGATTGCATGGAGAATGCATGGCAGGTGTAGATGTGTATAGGGAAACGTACATGAAAAAAGAGGCTGTCATGGAAAGATGAGTTCTTCCTGACATCCTCTTGTTAATGACTAGATGATATATGGTTCTAATGCCTTCATAATCTCTGTGTCGTCACCCTCTGCATGGATATTCAAGTCGATTGGCTGTGAGATATCTAAGCTGAAGATTCCCATGATAGACTTTGCATCAATTACGTATCTGCCGGAGACAAGATCGAACTCTGCATCAAACTTAGCAATGTCATTCACGAAGCTTTTCACTTTATCAATTGAATTCAAAGAAATTTTAACTGATTTCATAGCGTATCCTCCTAAAAATAATATTATGTCTTTGACATTTCTATTAACATGATAACTTTTTAAATAATAAAAGTCAAGACGGATATGTGTATAATTTATGTAAAAGGAATTAATTTTATGAAGAAGAATGAACCGAACAGACAGCCACTTACAGCGGCTATTATTAATCTGGGATGTAAGGTAAATAAATACGAAGCAGATGCCATGAAAGATAAGCTGATCAATGCCGGAATGCTTATGGTAGAGCCGGAAGATGTGGCGGATATCTATATTGTAAATACCTGTTCTGTGACGAATATGGCACAGAGAAAGTCAAGGCAGATGCTACGCAGGGCGAAGAAACGTAACCCGGAGGCAGTTGTGATCGCTGCGGGGTGTTATGTGAATGCGGAGCATGATATATTAAAAGGGGAAGACTTTGTAGACGTTGTAGTAGGTAATAACTGTAAGAAGGATATTGTGGAGGTTATCCGGGAGTACATGGATGGCAGAGTGAATGAAGACTGCTATGTGGAGATTGGCAAGACAGGTGAATATGAGGAGATGGGAAGTCTTAGTGCGGCTCACCTAGACCATCAGCGGGCTTATATTAAGATTCAGGATGGATGCAACCAGTTCTGCTCCTATTGTATTATTCCATATACGAGAGGACGGGTGCGCAGCCGAAGACCGGAACATATCATAGAAGAGATCCGTGGTCTTGCTAAAACGGGTGTGAAGGAGTTCGTTCTGACGGGAATCCATATCTCTTCGTATGGGATTGACTTTAAAGGGAAAGATGTCCAATATGATTCTGTAATGGATAAACATAAGGAAGATGATGAGAGTGATCACATGCAAAGCGGGGATTTTGGGGATCAGGGCTTGGGAGACTTAGAACATATGGAACTTGGTAGACTGATCGAGAAGATTGCCGAGATACCGGAAGTCAGAAGAATCCGGTTAGGTTCGTTGGAACCTCGCATTATTACTGAGGAATTTCTGAACCGGATCACTGCGAGCGGAAAAGTATGTCCGCATTTTCATCTGTCACTGCAAAGTGCGTGTAATGAGACGCTGCGGCGGATGAATCGTAAGTATACGATAGAAGAGTTTACGGAAAAATGTGATCTGTTAAGAGAATATTTTGACCGGCCGGCTATCACAACGGATGTGATCGTTGGATTTCCGGGGGAAACGGATGAGGAATTTGAGGTAACATTAGACCATCTGCGGCAACTGGCATTGTATGAGATACATGTATTTAAGTATTCGGTAAGGTCGGGAACGGTGGCAGAACGGATGCCGGATCAGATTCCGGAAGAGAAGAAACAGGAACGCAGTGAGGTACTGTTAGAGCTTACAGCCGGACAAAAGACAGCGTATGAACAATCTTTACGGGGAATGGAAGACGAGGTGCTGATCGAAGAAATGGCAGGAGATTCAGGGGAAGATTTCACAGGTCATACAAAAAGATATGTTAAAGTAAATATACATGCTACAGATGATCCGGTGAATCAAATTGTAAAGTATAGATA
Source organism: uncultured Clostridium sp. (assembly GCA_900552885.1). Lineage (GTDB taxonomy): Bacteria > Bacillota > Clostridia > Lachnospirales > Lachnospiraceae > CAG-590. The sequence continues at coordinate 11,145 of USBM01000014.1, forward strand.
TTAAAACTTGCAACTTTTGTAAAATTATATTATCATATAGGTATCGAGATAAGGACGTGATGGTTATGAATAATCAGAATACATTTAATACACAATTTGTTGAAGTAGTGAAAGATAACAACCTGCCGGTGACAGATATTCTTGCACAGGTATATACGGCATTGTCTGAGAAAGGCTACAATCCGGTTAGCCAGATCGTAGGATATATTATCAGTGGAGATCCTACGTATATTACAAGTTATAAGAATGCAAGAAGTTTAATTATGAAGGCAGAGAGAGATGAGATTATCGAAGTTCTGTTGGAGAATTATATCGAGACAAGATTGAAGTAGATTTGATCTAACAGTCTTGTTTGCGGTACGATTCAGAACAGAATGAACCGATTAGGAGACAGAAGATGCGGATTTTAGGACTGGATTATGGTACTAAGACGGTTGGTGTAGCCTTGAGTGATGAATTGGGAATTACTGCACAGCCTATTATGACCATAGAGAGAAAGTCGGAGAATAAGTTACGAAAGACCTTAGCTAAGATTGAAGAGATCATTGACGAGTATAAGGTTTCTTTTGTTGTGCTTGGATATCCGAAGAATATGAACAATACGGTAGGCCCAAGGGCGAAAGCTACGGAAGAATTCAAAGAACACTTGGAACGAAGAACCGGTTTGGAAGTTGTGTTGCAGGATGAACGATTATCAACAGTAGAATCAGAACGGATCCTGATCGAATCCGGCGTGCGCCGCGAGAATCGAAAAGAATATGTAGATAAGATGGCAGCGGCGGTGATCTTGCAAAGTTACTTAGATGCACATCCGTTGTAAAGAGAAAGGAAAGAATATGGAAGAATTAGAGACAATTGTAATTACATTTGATGATGACGAAGAAGTGGAGTTCTATGTATTAGAGCAGACGCAGTTGATGGGAGTTACGTATTATCTGGTAGCACCTGCTGCAGATGATGAAGAGGAAGGTGATTGCTATATCCTGAAGGAAGAGGATACAGGCGATGAAGCAGGAATGGGTACGTATACGTTCATTGATGATGAGAAAGAATTAGAGAATTTGTTTCCAATATTTGAGGAGTTATTGGAAGACAGTGATATGGAGGTAGAGTTTTGAAAATGAATACAAGAAAGGGTGAGCTTGCCAAAAAGGGAAAGAGAGAGCAGGCTCCCAGCGTGAAGATCATTCCTTTAGGAGGTCTTGAGCAGATCGGTATGAATATTACTGCGATCGAGTATGAGGATACGATCGTAGTAATTGATTGCGGTCTGGCATTTCCGGAGGAAGACATGTTAGGAATTGACCTGGTCATTCCGGATGTCTCATACCTTAAGGATAACATTGACAAGGTGAAGGGACTTGTCGTAACGCACGGACATGAAGATCATATTGGCGCAATCCCTTATGTTGAGAAGGAGATCAATATTCCGATCTATGCAACGAAGCTCACCATGGGCTTGATCGATAATAAGTTGAGAGAACATAATCTGCTTAACAATGTGAAACGTAAAGTTGTCAAGCATGGACAGACAATCAACCTTGGATGTTTTCGTATCGAATTCATCCGTTCAAATCATTCCATTCCGGATTCTTCCGGTCTTGCAATCTATACGCCGGCAGGAATTCTGGTGCATACGGGAGATTTTAAGGTGGATTTCACACCGGTATTTGGAGAGACAATTGATTTACAAAGATATGCAGAACTGGGTAAGAAAGGTGTACTTGCTTTGATGGCGGATTCTACGAATGTAGAGCGTCCGGGATTTACCCCGAGTGAGAAGAAAGTGGGGCATACCTTTGATGTTCTGTTTGCGGAGAATAAGAATAACCGATTGATCATTGCAACATTTGCATCGAATGTGGATCGTGTGCAGCAGATCATTAACAGTGCAGATAAGTATGGACGTAAGGTCGTAATCGAAGGTCGCAGCATGGTTAATGTTATTAATACTGCAACAGAACTTGGATTCATTCAGATTCCGGACAATACGTTGATCGGTATTGAACAGATGAAGAATTATCCGGATGAACAGATCGTATTGATCACAACAGGCAGTCAGGGTGAGAATATGGCAGCACTTAGCCGTATTGCAGCGAATATCCATAGTAAGGTCAGCATTACACCGGGAGATACTGTAATATTAAGTTCAAGTCCGATCCCGGGTAATGAGAAGGCGATCAATAAGATCATCAATGAATTGGAGATGAAGGGTGCAAAGGTAATCTTTCAGGATACACATGTTTCCGGGCATGCCTGTCAGGAGGAACTGAAATTAATCTATGCCTTGACCAAACCGCAATATGCAATTCCGGTACATGGCGAGTATCGTCATTTGAAGAGACATGCAGAACTTGCACAGGAGATGGGCGTTGACAAAGATCATATCGTGATCATGAATAATGGTAGTGTGCTGGAACTTTCGAAAGATAACGTCAAGGTAACGGGACATGTGACATCACAAGGAATATTGGTAGATGGTCTGGGTGTAGGAGATGTTGGTAATATTGTATTAAGAGATCGTCAGCATTTATCACAGAATGGTTTGATAATTGTGGTAGTTACATTAGAGAAACACAGTAATCTTTTGGTGGCAGGGCCGGATATTGTATCAAGAGGTTTTGTTTATGTGAGGGAATCTGAGAACCTGATGGAAGAATGCCATGATGTGGTAGAAGATGCTTTGAACCGCTGTCTGGATCACAATGTGACAGACTGGGGTAAGATCAAGACCTCCATTAAAGATGACTTAGGTGAGTTCTTATGGAAACGTACCAAGAGGAATCCAATGATCTTACCGATCATTACAGAGGTATAATTGTAACGGACAGGAAGAAGAGGTGAGGATCATGATCGTAGCAGAGGCCAAACAGTTGAATCAGGTAATTAAGAATAGTGAAGAGTATAACCGGTATCAGGATGCCAGAGAGAAAGTTATGCTGGATCAGGATTTGTATGGAAAGATGAATGAGTTTCGCAGACGGAATTATGAGCTGCAAAGCTACGATGACGGTGTGAACCGGTATCAGGAGATCCACAACTTGAGCTTAGAATTTGAACCGGTGTTGCGCAATCCGGCAGTGAATGAATTTCTGGTTGCGGAACAGGTTCTTACAAGAAAGATGGCTATGGTATACGAGACGATAGCGGACGGTCTGGAATTAGATTACAGTTATATGGAGTAGGATGAAAGATGGCAGGAGAACGGGAAGATAGGTCAAAAGTTATATTGCAGATCAGTCTTCGTACACTGATCAATATAATCTTGTTGTTTGTTCTGGTGGAAGGCTTTGTATGGTGTTATCAGTTCTCTTATAAAGTGTTTGCGGATATACCATATGTGCCGGCGTCGCAGAATGTTATGACGGTTACGATAGAACAGGGAGAGAATGCAAGACAGATTGCATTGGCGATGGAGAGTAATGGGATTGTTGAAGACGATAAGCTGTTTCTGGCAAGATTATATTTGGGAAAGTATAATCGTAAGATATTGGCGGGAACTTATCAGTTAAGCCCCGGAATGTCAGCAGATGCAATCTGCAAGAAGATATGTGGAATACAAAGTGAGGAAACGTCATGATAGTGGAAGAAAGGATTACTTCTTTTATCAACTCAATGAATGCAGATGAGACAGGAATTGTTGGTCAGATCGAAGCAGAAGCACTTCGGGATGGCGTGCCGATCATACGGAAAGAGACCAAAGAATGGATGAAGACGATGTTGTTGATCCAACGACCGCAACAGATCTTGGAAGTAGGAACGGCGGTTGGTTTTTCGGCGATCTACATGAGCCAGTTTCTTCCTGAGAATGGGCATATCACAACAATTGAGAAATGGGAACCGCGGATCACAAAAGCCAAAGAGAATTTTAAGAGAGCATCCAAAGAAGATTGTATCACGTTGTTAGAAGGAGATGCGGCTGATATATTGAAAGAGCTACAAGGCTCTTATGATCTAATTTTTATGGATGCTGCCAAAGGACAATATATTCATTTTCTTCCGGATGTGATCCGGCTTCTGCGAAAAGGCGGGGTGTTGATATCGGATAATGTTTTACAGGATGGAGAAGTTCTGGATTCGAAATATGTGGTAGAACGACGCAACCGGACCATACACAGCCGGATGCGGGAATATCTGTATACATTGAAGAATCATGAAGAATTGGAGACGTCTATTATTCCGTTGGGAGATGGAGTGTCCTTATCGGTTAAGATATTGTGAATATACGGGGCAAAAGGCTGATGTATTCTGAAAGTGTTTTGAACGAGTGGAATAATGTGATGATAACGGTTGGATAGAAGGAAAAGATGATGAGAAGAAAGATTGAATTATTGATCCCGGCAGGGAGCCTGGAAGTACTGCGCGTAGCAGTGGATTATGGTGCAGATGCTGTATATATTGGTGGAGAAGCGTTTGGACTGCGTGCAAAGGCACATAATTTCACGATGGAAGAGATGAAAGAGGGCTGTGATTATTGTCATGCACATGGGGCGAGACTTTATGTAACGGTGAATATATTTGCACATAATGCAGATCTTCCGGGGGTGCGGGCGTATTTGGAACGGTTGCGGGATGTTCCGGTAGATGCTTTGATCATATCCGATCCGGCAATCTTTACCATGGCGAGGGAGATTCTGCCGGATATGGAACTTCATGTCAGCACACAGGCCAATAATACGAATTATGGAATCTATCAGTTCTGGTACCGGTTAGGTGCCAAACGCGTTGTTTCTGCCAGAGAGCTGTCGTTGGAGGAATTGAAGGAAATCCGGGCGAATATTCCGGAAGATATGGAGATTGAAAGCTTCATTCACGGTGCCATGTGTATCTCTTATTCGGGAAGATGCCTGCTCAGTAATTTCCTGACAGGCAGAGATGCGAATCAGGGAGCATGTACGCATCCCTGCAGATGGAAGTATAGTGTCGTAGAAGAGAAAAGGCCGGGTGAATATTTTCCGGTGGAGGAAGATGACAGAGGTACCTATATCTTTAATTCTAAGGATCTGTGTATGATCGAACATGTGCCGGAATTGGTTAATGCCGGAATTGACAGCTTTAAGGTTGAAGGACGGATGAAGACAGCGTTATATGTTGCGACAGTGGCAAGAACCTACCGGAAGGCGATTGATGATTATCTGGAGAGTGAAGAGAAGTACAGAGCAAATCTTCCGTATTACAAAGAAGAGATTGGAAAATGCACCTACCGGCAATTTACAACAGGATTCTATTTTGGTAAACCGGGTCCGGAAGAACAGGTATATGATAATAATGAATATGTCAAAGATTATATCTATATCGGTAAGGTAGAATCTGTGGATGAAGAGGGGAGAATACAATTCGTTCAGCGCAACAAGTTTGTTGTAGGGCAACCGATCGAGGCAATGCGGTTTGATGGAACGAATCAGGTATTAACCGTACGGGATATCAGGAACGAGAAGATGGAAGCGGTAGAGAGCGCACCCCATCCGAAAGAGCCGTTAACGGTGGACGTCGGGTGCGTGTTACCGGTGGGGACGATTCTGCGTTATCATTCAGGAGAATGACCGGCGCAGTTTGCTCAAGGCTTTTTTTTCAATGCGCGACACATAGGAACGGGATATATTGAGGGCGGAAGCGACCTCACGCTGGGTGAGAGGCTGTATTCCATACAGACCGTAACGTAACGTGAGAACCTTCCGCTCTCGTTCGTCAAGAAACGTGTGAAGCGTGTGATATAATAAAGTAACATTATCTTCTAGTATAATGTGTTCGGTAATGTCAGTATTGTCACATTCTACGATATCTAACAGATTGATCTCATTTCCTTCTCTGTCTGTTCCAATCGGTTCATATAGGGACAGTTCTTTGGAACATTTGCGTTCCTGTCTTAGCATCATTAATAATTCATTTTCAATACAACGGGAGGCATACGTTACGAGACGGTTTCCTTTTTCAATATCATACGTGTTGATTGCTTTGATCAGCCCGATAGTTCCGATGGATATCAGGTCATCCAGATCCCGTTCAAAATTGTTGTATTTTTTGACAATATGAGCAACCAGTCTCAGATTATATTCTACGAGAATATTTCTGGCTTCAATATCTCCCGCCCTGCTGCGTTTCAAATAATAGAGTTCGGATTCTCTTGATAATGGTTGCTTGAATGTCTGCATTAGAATCACCTGA